>JAISBG010000269.1 GCA_031266315.1 Planctomycetaceae bacterium
GGCAATTCCAAATACACCGCGTCCGCGACCATTCCATGCACGACACCGATCACCTTGAGAATTGGCAAGGTAATTGGTTCGTCCGATTGTAGGAAAGTTACCGGTTTGATTATTAGCGGTGTTAAACATGTTGTCGGAGGGGCATCCCAATGCCGACAAGGAAATTGTGTAGGGACTGGCAACCTGAGTTCCCGACGCATCACGAACCCATTCTCGCCGATGGATTGGTATTTCATTATCACCGGTATTTGTACCGGTTTCATACTTGTTCTGACACAATTCGAGTTGTACTTTGAGACTGCTGTAGAATGATTGTTGTTCAAAAAATGGTGTTAAAACCACAAACTGATTGATTAATTCAACCCAGCCCGGTTTTGCGGTACGATTTTTATACAAGGTAGGTTCCCACACCAACGGTTCCCACGCTGAACATGGAAAACGTTGGTAAGTGTCGTGGAAATTTTGGGTTGCGATTCCAATCTGTTTGAGGTTGTTCGTACATTGCATTCGTCGTGCCGCTTCTCGCGCCGCCTGAACCGCCGGCAACAACAAGGCAATTAATGCACCAATAATTGCAATGACAACTAATAACTCAACAAGCGTAAATCCCCAGTAAACAAGAGTATGTTGGTGTGAACGTGAAATGTGGTTGGATGTCATGGTAGCCTCCATTGAATGGTTAAATGGTAATGGTAATGATAAATCTGAATATTGTTTTTGTTATTCAATCTTCAAGATTAAAATTAAAAACGTTTTTTCCTTTTTTTACCGTAGCATTAAGTAACGGTTTTGGGGGATTATTGTATTTTTCCGGAATCAGTGATTTTTCGGTAGGATATTCTGCCGCTTGTGCTGGTCCTTCAATGACAGAATTATTTCCTGTTCCTTTGGAGATAGGATTTCCCGCCTTATCGACAATCACCAATTTTGTGACAAAAACATCATAATCACCTATTTCCACTCCGTTTGTTGCTGCACCGGGCGTTGTCATAACATATGATCCGGTCAAAGTCGTAATTGCTGCTGCTCCGTGTTTATCCGAACTACGAGCAACAAACGTGATTACCGCTTCGTCAACAGGATTACCTTTGTAGGTTACTGTTCCTGTAACTGATTGGACGGGTAACGAATTTTTTTGACAACTTGTTCCTGAAATAATTATTCCCAATGATCCAAACAATATTAATAAAATCGAAAAACGCATAGAAAACCTCGTAAAATAAAATGATAAACGAATAAAAACAGGCACAAAAAATGTTCAAAGAACAGAAAGGAAATTTTCTGTTACGGACGACTAACATTTTCTTTTCCGTTGGCGGTTCCTAACGCTCCGATAATTCCGTAAGGACTTTCACCGGTAAGAATATTTGTATCGGTTGCTGTTCTGCTCATATCACCGCAATTGATTGTCTGGCTGAGAAAAACAATCGCACCATCTGCCATCGCGACATTCGCTCCACTGCTATGACGACTACTGAGTGACAAAATCGAATCATTCGCATCACTCGTTTCATTTCCGTACATTTTGCAAGAGGGAGAATTAGGCGGGAGATGTGCGGTAAAAGCGGAATATTGGTGGAGTCCGTCAGCCCATCGCCGTCCTGACCAACTAACAGAACTCCAACTGGACGCAATCATTCCTGTTGCCGCATCACGAGCGGTAAGACATCGTGAAGGTGGTGCTTGTGAACCCGGTCCGGAATGAGCATAATCAGTTATCTCACGATTATTGTTACTTCCCCCTGAGGCAATCAACATTTCTCCCATTAAGAGAGTGTTACTGGTGCCGTCCGTAATGAAAGAGAAGTTACGTCCTTTTTGGCGGGTGAAACAACCACGCCATGTTCGCCAACCGGTATTGATATTGTTGTCGCCCCATGCCGAGATTTTATCACCAAGACAAACCCGATAACTTAAAAGACCAACACGGGTTCCATCATCCTGTACAATATTAGGATCGCTGGGACATAACCGAGTCGAAAAACGCGTTCTCATCGGTTTGTAGTTTGCATCCCAAGGTCTTGCTCCGGGCGGACTGGAACTTGAAACTGTCCAAAATGCTAGGAAAGTAGTTGTTCCATCAACTGAATTTTCCGTTGTCCCTGCCGAATTGAGCGACTGATAAAGGGGAGTTTGCTCAATGTAAGGAAGAAGCATTGCCAACCAGCCGACACGGTCATCATAGACACCGGCACATCCCATTGGCGGCAATGTTTTACAGACATCATGGTAGTTGTGGCAGGCAAGAGCCAACTGTTTCAGATGGTTTGTGCACTGCATTCGTCTTGCCGCCTCGCGTGCTGCTTGCACTGCCGGCAACAAGAGGGCGATTAGAACACCGATGATCGCGATTACCACCCTTAAATCGACCAGAGTAAACGCCTTTCTTTCAATTTTGCTTAGACTGCCCCCCCCCCCCTATTTTAACATAAATGTTTTTTGGAGCAATAGATTTTTTCGACATCATTTTTTTCATGATCGGTCTCCTTTTTAAGTTTTTGTAAAAGTTTCAATTTTAACGGAGTTACACGCAAACGGTTCTGTAACTACTACAGAATCAAACATTATTAAGAATGTTGATTCATTACAGTATCTAATATTACTTTCATTTCCCAAAAAACACAAGTTGCTTTTTCATAATAAAAATATCTTTTTGTTAAGAACTCATTATTATTGTTGTTTCCAAAAAAGTGAAGCAATCAGCATACCAAAATATCCACAAAACATTTATAACGATTCAATTTGAACAAAAACAACATTTTCTTGAACAATTAGACAGGTTTATTGGAAGATTTCCCGATTTCAGGCTTTGGGCTGGAATAGAAAACGTGTTGACAACGAAACAAAATTCCATTTGTTCTGTGAAATATCACGGGGAATCCGTGATATTTGGTAGGAAAACTATCTTATTTCACGGTACTTTTTATTTATCCATACAATGACAAATAAGCGAAAATAGAAATGTTGTCCAATGTTATTTGAAATATGTGTAGATGTCATTGGAAACACACCCTAATACTATTTGTGCAAGCAGTATTAGGATTTACTTGTTAACATTAGATAACATGCAACGTAAATTGCAACTTTTCCGTGAAAGATTGCCTATTTTTCGATTATTTAAAATACATAAAGTATCGAAGAAAATAACACTAAAATTTTGTGTTTTCCGGGTATTTTAAGTATTAAAAAAAAATCTTTTTCTCTGTGCTCTTTATGTTCTCTGTGGTAAAAATGAATTGTTAGAGAGATTCCTGAAGGTTA
>JAISBG010000355.1 GCA_031266315.1 Planctomycetaceae bacterium
ATTGAAGTTCTGGACATTTTTCACAACGCCCCGAACTGGATGGAAAAGGTTGAAAAATATCCGGGCGATCTTGTGAAAACGGCAAAAAGTTGGAACACTGTTGCTAATTATTGGAACACGGCGTGGGGCGGTTTCGAAATCTGGAACGAACCGGAAATTTCGTTCGGTGCCGAACTTCCTGCTGATCAATATGTTCCGATGGCGAGAGCGATTGCTTATCAACTGAAACAGTCGGGTATTCCGACTCCGTTGTTTGGCGGTGTTATGGCTCATTTTCATCCGGTTTGGCTTAAAAATGTTGCGGAAAATGGATTGCTTCACGATGTGGACGGATTCAGTTTTCATTCCTATGACCGTGCGCCGTCGCTTGAAAAACTGATCCGAAATTATCGTAACTGGCTGAAAGAATCCGGTAACGAATCCATGCCGCTTTGGCTTACAGAGTGCGGTCGTCCTTGGAAACGCGGTACGGAACGCCCGCCGGCTGATCAGGATCGGGTTAGTGCGGTTGATATTACGATGAAAGGTGTTGAATCGCGGTGTTGCGGAGTGGAACGTTATTTTCCGTTCGTTTATCCGTATTACGACGAAAGGGAAAGCAACTTCGGGATGATGGACAAACTTGGAACACCTTGCCAATCGATCGCCGCTTATATTCAACTTATTCATGTTTTGAGCGGTTCGAAATACGTCGGCGATTTGAAAATGGAGGATTCGGCAGTTTTACGTGCGCGAGTTTTTGAACCGTTTTCCTCAAACTCTGGAATTGATAACCGGAATGAATTAATTACTGTACTTTATACAGGATCATTATCGACACAAAAAACGCTGAATATTCCTGCCGGTAAAATCAAAAGGGTTGAGACCCTTTTCGGTGAACCGTTGAAGTTGTCGGCAAACGGTGAACTGTTAATCCAGCCGAACAATTTGTATTACGTTTGGTTTGACAAGTCCTCCGTGATTGACCGTTTGAATACCGACACGGAGGCGATGAAACTTTATCAATCCGCAAGGAAACTCAAAAAACGGAACGAAAATATTCCTGAAATTGTTCTCCGGTTTCAGTATGATAAAGAAAAACTTTCGGCAACACCGGACGGTTATTTTATTCCGCAAGACATTGAAAATCCGTTACCGATGAAATTTCGTGCATTTAATCTTGGTCAAAAAGAGAAAAAAATTGATTTTCGTTTTGAAATAGGACAAACGGCGGAATTTCAAAAGGGAGTAGTGGTTGCGGGACATGGGTTTACTGATGTTGCCTGGAATCTTCCGCTTGAAAAAACCGGACTTTCGACCGGTGAAATTCAAACGCTTCGTGTTACGGTTGACGATAAGAACCGCCCGCTTGTTCTGAATCTTCGCGGTGAAGCAACATGGGACGGAGCGGTTTCTACAACAAAAAACATTCGTGAATTTCCGGTTGATGATCTTTCGCGTTGGCAGAAAAATGCTCCGGCAATTTGTGTTTTAGAAATAGAATCAAACGACAATATTTGGCGTATGACGGCGACTTTCAACAAAGAAGGCGACCGTTGGGTTTATCCGCGATTAAAATTGCCGGACGATATAAATTTGAGTAACGCTTCGGGAATTATCGTTGAAGCCCGATGTATCGGTAATGCGTTGCCGCGATTCTTTTTGTTTGAAAAATCCGGTTCAGGTTACATAAATGGTCCGGTTTTCAAATCGGACGGACGTTGGCATGTTATCAAGTTGCCGTTCACCCAATTCCAACATGCCGGAGCGACACGTCCTGACGAGAATAATCAACTTGATCTTGATCAGGTCAATTTCATTTCACTCGGGGCAAACAGCAACGAACCAAAATGTGTACTGGAAATTAAAAGAATTGCCGTTTATTCTAATTAATAGCTCCTGTTACGCAGGGGCTAAATATTCAGTTCAAATAGGATTCTCTGATTCTACCGGATTAGGTGTCCAAGCCCTGAAAAGTTCGTTTTAAACGTGAAAAGAGGTGGGCAATCCGCCCGCTGGGCGGTTGCGCCAGTTGAGTTTGCATTGACTCCAACACGGAAAGCAACTCCATTTGCCGTCGTTAAATCTAATTCACTGTCGGCGAGTACGCCGACACGACCTTTCAGCGAAAGGTCGCCCACCAGATGATTGCCTAAAATAATCCGCTTGCGAACTATCCACTATTAATTAAATATGTTTCGACTTGAATTTGCGAAGAAGATTGCCCGTGAATCCGGCGAATTGACATTACGATATTTTTATGATTCCGAACATGTTATCGTGGAGCGGAAAACCGATGAAACGCCGGTTACGGTTGCTGATCGGGAAGCGGAAAATTTGTTGCGAAAACGAATTGAGGAACAATTTCCCGACGATGCGATTCTTGGTGAAGAATTTCCTAATCGTGAAGGCAACAGTGGTTTCCGTTGGATTCTTGATCCGATTGATGGAACAAAATCGTTTATTCACGGTGTGCCGATTTACAGTACACTTATTGGGCTTGAGCAAAACGGAATTAGTGTTGGCGGGGTGATTGCGGTGCCGGCACTTTCGGAGTTGGTTTGGGCAGGTCGCGGACTTGGCGCATGGCATGAAGCCGCACGTTTTGATAAACCAGTTCCGGCAAAAGTTTCCAACTGCCGAAAAATTAACGAAGCACTTTTTCTGACCAGCGAAGTATTAACGTTCGATAAATCGAATCGACGGAACAGTTACAAACGGTTGGAACGAAGCGTCCGGTTGGCGCGGACATGGGGTGATGCTTACGGTTATTTTCTTGTCGCAACAGGTCGGGCTGAAATCATGGTTGACCCGATGCTTTCGGACTGGGATGCGGGTCCGTTGCTGGTTATTCTCGAAGAAGCCGGCGGACGATTCACCGACTGGAACGGAAAGGCAACTATTTTCGGCAAAGAAGGAATCGGCACCAATGGTTTTTTGCACGATAACGTACTTCAGATTCTTAATGAAACATAATAGGTAACGATTCACCGGATTATCATCTAGCCCGCGAAAAATGCGAAAATGGGTAAGCAATCTATCAAAAGTTTCGCTAAACGGTCGCGCCGGTTGACTCCTCATTGACTCCAAAACGGAAAGCAACACAATTTGCCGTTGTTATTCTGGTTCACTGTCGGCAATAGCTGAGTTGTACCCTGTTTATGGACGGAAATTATCTACTAAAACGTAGGAATACCAATTATCATCGTTAATTTGATTCACTGTCGGC
>JAISBG010000367.1 GCA_031266315.1 Planctomycetaceae bacterium
GGTTCCATTATTTTGCTTGATCCGAATATTCCCGACGACGAAGAAGGCGGTGATCCGATGGCTCCGTTACGACGTGTTACGCCGGAACAACCGTTTCCTGAAGTTGAAAATCGTACACATAGTCCCGATTCCGCCAATTACGGTCAACCATTTCCGATTAGCGAAGATTTTTACCTTGTTGTTTATGATTCGTTTAGCGGTATGAACAAAGGACACGCTAACAATTACGGAATTTATCTGCTGGATTCTTTTGGTAACAAAATCTTGCTTTACCGTGATCCCGAAATTTCATGTCAAAGTCCCATTGCCGTAAAACCGCGTCCGATTCCGCCGGTTATTCCGCATCAAACATTGGTCGGACTTCCGCCCGCTGTGAAAAATTCCGTTACGGACGAAAAACTTCCTGATACGGGAATTGTCGGCGTAACCAATTTTTACGAAACAAACCGTCCGTTTCCGAATGGAACGAAAATTAACGAATTGCGAATTGTTCAGGTGTTACCAAAAACGACGCCGAATGCCAATGTTCCTTGGATTGGTTACGGAAATGAAACCGGCGCACGAAAAGTATTGGGAACGGTTCCGGTGGAGCCGGACGGCAGTGTCCGGTTTGAGTTGCCGGTGAATGTTCCGGTGTATTTTCAGGCGTTGGACGAAGAAGGTGTTGCGGTTCAGACCATGCGAAGTGCAACCTATATCAAACCGGGTGAAACATTAACTTGTCTCGGTTGCCACGAAGGTCGGCAACGCAGTACCGCCCGCCCAACTGTTTATCCAACCGCATTCCGTAAACCGGCTTCGGCAATCACTCCCGAAATATCCGGCTCGAATCCGTTCAATTATCCCGCGCTGATTCAACCGATTTGGGACAAACACTGTGTTTCTTGTCACGAAAAAGAAGCGGACACCGGTAAAACATTCCGGCTGGGACACGGTAAACCTGTTTCGAATTTGACAACACATTTTTTTGAATCGTATATTAAATTACGTTCGCATGTTTTTGTGTACAAAGGTAAATATCAAAAAGCGTCACCGGAATTGATGGATCCGTTACCGTCCAACGGCGGTGCGTGGAATTCGTTCACAACATCGCGGACGTTCCCCGGTCAATTCGGAGCCAACGCTTCGCCGCTTTGGAAATTGCTGAAGACAGGGCATTACGATGTTTCACTAACTCCGGCGGAATATCGGGCGATTGCTCTCTGGCTGGACAACAACGCCGACTTCTACGGCGCGTTCGAACTGGAAACACTCGAAGCACAACGCAACAGCAAACCCGTTACACCAACTCTGGAATAAACCGGTCATCTATGAAAATTCCTGATTCTACTGGATTAGGTGTTTCCCACCGGAATCGTCAAATAATAGGTAATATTTCATAGGCAATCATCAGGTGGGCGACCTTTCGCTGAAAGGTCGCGTTGGCGTTAGCCGACAGTGAATTAGATTTAACGACGGCAAATGGTGTTGCTTTCCGTGTTGGAGTCAATGCCAACTCAACCGGCGCAACCGCCCAGCGGGCGGATTGCCCACCTCTTTTCGCGTTTAAAAACGAACTTTTCAAGGATGGACACCTAATACGGGAGAATCAGGAAAATTCCACTCCATTGGAATAGATGCAACCCCAAAACATGGCAGGCGGGAATAACCGCTTATTGACGCAAAACACAGCGTTCATTAAATTTGAGGGACATTAGGGACTAATGGGATTGTATTATAGTGGAGAGTTGATAATTAAACCTTCTGGTAAAAACTCCGCTTGCGGTACTCTCCACTAAATACACAGTCCTTTTACGACCTGTTTTACACACCCTACCCGAAGAGGCAATTGTTACGAATCAAATTCCTCAACTTAATACGTATGGGTCATCGACATGCGGGAATGAGTTTTCGTACTGATTTTCCGGCATCAAGGGTAAATTCCGACTGATTTGAAGAAACATCTATGGACAAAGGAGTTTTTTCTGTTTCGCTATAGATTTCTTCAACCAAATTATAAACTTTGGGTTCTTCGATTTTCTGATTGAGATCGGAAGAAGTTGTTGGCGACGGATTAACGATTTCTTGTTTAGAGATCAGCACTTTGAATTTTCCCTCCGAAACACCGCGATACGACCCATGCGTCCAAAGTTCAACAACGCCTTGAGTATTGGTGTTTCCGCTCGCATTCCATTGGGAACCATCTGTAGGCGAAAGAAACACTTTTGCATCCGCAAGAGGAACTCCATCCTGCTGCACCGTTATTTTACAAGGAAATAATTTCGGCAAATCCGGCGGAAGTTTGGAACCGGAACATCCTGCAATGATCACTAAAATAATGGAAATCAGAATTTTTTGTACGTGTTTCATCATAACTAGTTTCATAATAAAATTGTTACTGAAAGTTTTAGATAATAAAGCGGTTCGTCCGAACCGTCTTAAATAACAAAAAACACAAACGTGAAAGCCCAACCTGACATAACACGGACGTAGGAAGAACATCTTTTCACATTACACTAACAATTCCAAAATACTTATTTATACTCAAGCCGTTTTAAAATTCACGAAGCTGATTACGGAAACGCAACAACGTGAAGCGGTTACTCATGGGCGAAGCCTATTGCCTTACCGGCTACGGTATATTTTGGAATCTCTTTGAGGATTTAACGGATTTCGTACTAAAATGCGGATGCGGATTCTTTACCGTTTGGCGAACCCAATGCTCCCCAGATACCATAAGGACTTTTACCGCTTGTTACTTGTCCTGCGGAAGCTCCGTTACAGTCAATGGTATCGGAAATAAAATGAGCTGACCCGTCAAAGACTCCAACATTAACTCCGCCCGGATGATTGGCATTAGGAGGAAAAAGTCCCCAAGAACCTTCCGCTTCAGCACCATGACTACAGGACGGAGAATTGGGAGGAAGAACCGTGTGGAATCCTTGATAAATTCCGCGTCCATCCTGAAATCGTCCGCCGCGCATATTACTTGCCGCTTCATCCACAATTTTAGGATGAGTTACAAGTGCCTGAGTGGACTTAATTAAACGGCGATCACCCGATTCCGCTAAAGCACCGAAACCACATTTTCCCATAGGACCGCCGCCACTCGCGTTATCTGCATTTGCCACTTGCGCCACACCTCCTTTGATATCGTAGGAACTTGGTTTATCAGCAACAATTGTTTCACTTACTGCAACGGTATTACTGGTTCCGTCTCCACATGTCGCAAAGTCTTTCCATATCTGCGGCGAAAACATCATACGACTGGCAATCGCATTTCCGGCAGCGTTATGATCCCACATTCCATCGCCCAATGAATAGACAATATTGGAAACGCCATATCCTTCGTAAGGTGTTTTACTATTACCATCCGAAGGACAAAGAAGTGTTGCAATATTGACATTGTAAACATCGTGTTTACTCCATGGTTCAAAGCGGTCAGTACCGGTAGCACCGGGAGGATTGGGAATGATTCGAACCGCTTCATAAAGAGCCGTTTGCTCAATATGCGGAAGGATTTTTATCGTTACTCCCCAACGTGGAGCTATTCCTGTCCCAAACCAACTTTGTGAAGCCGGACAGGCATTATTAATATCATGGTAATTGTGTACTCCAATAAGAATTTGTTTCGTGTGGTTGAAACATTGCATCCGTCTTGCCGCCTCGCGTGCTGCTTGAACAGCCGGCAGCAGAAGAGCGATTAACACACCAATAATCGCAATCACCACAAGAAGTTCGACTAACGTAAATGCTTGTCTTCTTCTTTTAGCAACACGACCAACACGGCTTCCGCCTATTGTAAGATGTGTTATTTGTTTACTTATGTTACTTACTTGTCTCATAACCGCAACATAAAGCAGTACGGCGAAATAACATACACTGTAACAAAGATTTTGGTAGTTCATAACTTTTTCCTTTCAATGGATTGATTGTTTACAATTTAAATACAGTTAATTGGTTAAATTGGTTGAAAGATCGAAATTAAAAATATTTTGCATTCCTTTTTCGACCTTTACCGGAACAATACCACAAGTTTTTGTATTGGAATATTTTTCCGGCAGGAGGTGAAAAATTTTCGGCGGTTTATTGCCGTATTTTTGTTGTTGTTCTTCGGGAGAAGCGGTCGGTTCCCGCGGTTCTATTTCCGTTTTGGAAAATGTCGGAATGAAATCTCCCGCCGAAACTCCCGAGCCGACGGAGTTGGAACCGGAAGTCAATGTATAATTTCCATTGCTATCCGTAACACCGCCGGCGGAAACACCGTTTCCTGAAGCAGGGTTAAAAATAACATTAATACCTGCCGTTGGCTGCCCATCGACTCTGACTGTTCCTTTCACGATAACAGTATTCGGCGAATTGCCGGGCGCACAACCCCAAACGGCAAGAAAAATAAATGGGACAAAAATTTTTGTAAAATTGTTTTTCATAGTGTGTTTGTGATTAAATGTTTTTATGGAACAGAAGCAGTCTCACCTCCGTTAATGGAACCGAGTTCTGACCAGACACCGTAACTGAATTGTCCGTTTGTCGCATCGTTTGGAAATTCCTGTGAAGTGCTTGCCAGGTTAAGATTTTTCGTTTGAATCGTCTCACTGATAAACCGTCCGCTGGCATCCAACATTGCAACCTGAACTCCTCCCGGATGATTACTGCTTGCAGACATCAGAGCATTCTCTGCCCAAGCACTGTTATTCTCACTGGTACATGAGGGACTATTGGGCGGAAGTGTTGCGTTAAAACCGGCAATAAAAGGGTACCAGTCGCAAAAACGCATTCCAATATTATGTCTGATATCAGAGTAATAATAGGAAGTTTGTGTTTTAGCGATCATTCAGATCGGAAGAGCGTC
>JAISBG010000376.1 GCA_031266315.1 Planctomycetaceae bacterium
GCAATCTTATGATATTGCAGGCGGCTCTTATCTTGCTATGCGTGAGGTGGACGCTCCGAGCGGTAAAAGTGTTGTTGTTACACAGTTTCTGCATCAGGGACTCATCAATCTTGCTGCGAAAAATGTTGATCCTCGAACCGAAAATACCGGAAAAACCGTTCTTGTAACCACACGTTCCAAAAAACCGGTTCCGTTCAAAATTCTTCAACTCGGTCCCGGCGACTTTTGTCGATTGGCAATTCAAACAGAAGAAAAAACCGGTTCCTACACCATTTATTACGGTCTTCCGGCTGATAAAAAACCGAACAATGTTCAGATTCCCGCATGGACAAATGACGCAGGGCTTTTAATGGAAACCCGGCATGTTGAAAGTCCTTTCAATATGGATGATTTTGAAGCCGTTAAAAAAGCTTTTGAACAATCGAAAAAACCAATCGGAGCCGATTATGTCAAAAATGTTCATCACGGTTATAATCCGTTTTCGCTCCGGCGCGAACCTTTTCTGTCCCGATATTCCGGTAATTTAATTGTTGCTGTCGGAGGAAAGTATGCGTTGCTTACTTCGTCTCATCATTGCAGTTTTCTTTTGATTGACGGTAAAGTTGTTGCGTCGCATCCCGGTCGGCATGGTCGATCCGGACAAGCAAGACCGGAACTTATTAAGTTTGTAAACCTTTCACAAGGGAAACATTCGTTTGAATACTACCACGCCACCGGCGACGAAAATGCCAGTATGCTTGCCGTCTGGGAACTAAACCCGGAGGAAAAACCAAAAAAATTAACGTTAATTCCCGAAGAGGCTTTTCAAAGTGCGAATATTGCTCGTGTTCCGGCGGGAAGTGTTAGTTTTGCCGATAAACCCGGTTCACCGGATTTTGTTTATCAAGTTGTCGGAAGTGTTCCGTTACCGAACAACGATCAGCAACTGATTTCCGTGCAGTTTCAGAATCGGTCAGCGGGACTTGCAGCACGAGGTAAATTGATCTGGGATTTCGGTGATGGTCAAACCAGTGAAGAACCATCGCCAAACCATATTTATCTTAAACCGGGAACTTATTCTGTTGAACTCACTTCGGACACCGCTTCGCAACATCTTTCAGTAGGGAATCGAATTGAGATTGACCCGCCGGTGGTTCCGGCGGATCCCAAAAATCTGCCAACTCTGGATCAATATCTGACCGTTTTGGAAAAATATGACGCGACAAAACTTGATGCGGATTCGTTGCTCCAACTAATCGAAGTTTATCAAGCGAAAATTGATTCGATTCTGAATCCAACGGAAGCGGAACTGCAAGCCGCCGAAATAGCGATGATGGAAGGAACGGACAAGGATAAGAAACCCAAACCAAAGCCCCAAACACCAATGCGGCAGGATACTCTTAAACTCGAACAAGTTACGAAATATCGTCGGCTTATTGCGGAAACGGTTCGGTCGGCATTGGCTGACAACCAGAACTTTAAAGGCGATAATTCCATTTACAAACTTGCTTTGCTTGCGGGCGGAATTGCGCGGGATTATCTGCTGGATTGGAAACTGGCGGGTCAAATCTATGTTGCCGCCGCACAAAAATTGATGTTTAACGATTTTGCCGCCGAATGTTATGCGTTGGCGGCGGAAGTGTCGCTCGACATGCTGAATAAAAATGCTGCCAAAAAATTTATTGAATCTGCCGAGAAAAAAGTTTCAAAAAACGGCAAAAGTCCGTCAATTAGTACGTTTTATCGGATCAAAGGTGAATATCTTGCCGAAACCGGTCAAGGAGCGGAAGCCCGACAAGCGTTGATAAAAGCAAACGAAACAAAGGACGAAGGACATTTTCAATACACTGAACAGGTTGCGTTACAAGGTTCGGCGAGCCGAAGTGCCGAAACGTATTTGCGGGACAAAAATTATGATCGGGCGATTGATTCGCTTCGGATTTGGCAACTCGAATATCCGGCAGCATCTTACGAAGGGTTTATTTCGTTGCTGATGGCAAAATATTGGCTTGGACGTGAAAAATATCCCCAAGCGGCGGCTCTTGCGGATCGGCAATTATCATTGAATCCTGATTCGTCGTATATTGACGAACTTTTACAGGTTGCCGCCGAAGCGCAGGAAAAAGCGGGAAACAAAGATGCCGCGAAAGCCTATCTTGGTTCCCTGATCAAAGATTACCCCGGCAGCCCATTGGTTCCCGACGCTAAAAAATTACTCAAAAATCTGGAATAAAAACATGTAATATTTCAGTGGAATTTTCATTAAAGGTAAGCAATCATCAGGTGGGCGATGTTTTGCTAAAACATCGCGTCGGCGATAGCCGACAGTGAATTAGATTAACTACAACCAATTGTGTTGCCTTCCGTTTTGGAATCAATGCAGCGTCAACCGGTGCGACCTTTCAGCGAAAGGATCGCCTACCAATTTTCGCGTTAAAATAAAAAATAGGCATCTAAAACAATCTTTCTCTGTGGTTAATAAAACAGAATTACGAAACTAAAATAGGCAATTATTTTATTTACGATACGCAAAACATGTTACGGGAACCTTTGTATTCTTTTCTTGAAAATGACCGGTTTAGCCGTGAACATTCTTATAATGAACGACAATTACAGGAATTTTTCAATCAAGGACGGATTGGACACGAAACGGAACTTTGGCTCTGGGACGGTGAACATTCCCGTTTGGCGGGAACTTACGAATCGCTCTTTATCCGAAAACGGCGTTTCAAAGAACGAAGGTTGGGGATTTTCGGAGCAAAAAATTCCGGTAAAACCGCATTGCTCGATTGTTGTACAAAATACGGTAAAAAAACTAAGGACGGCTCTATTCTGATTAACCTCAGTAACCAAAATCAATTGCTGCACGAAATTTCGGCGGTCGAATTTTCGTTGCTTAATAATGGAATGGCATGGGAAATCCGAACATTGGATTATTCTGGCGAATACAACTATTCGGAACAAAATTATTCAAAACAAAATCATCTTGAACCGAATCATTCTGAACAGGCGGAAAAAATCAATGAATGGTTTAACAATTGTGATGCGTTGTTCTTATTGATTGACTGTACGGAAATAGCCGATCAAACGGAAGGAATCCGGCGTTTTCTCGACCAGTTGCGTCGCCGTTCACCGGACGGCAACCGGATTGACAAACCAATTGCGGTTGTTTGGACGAAAACGGATTTATCCGGTGATTCTTTTGAAATAGAACGGAAGCAGGAAATACAATCAATTGCTGAAACATTCGGCAAACAGAATGCGGTTGCGGCTTTTGAAGTTTCGATTTTTGATCCGAATTCTATTGTTCGCCCGATACATTGGGCGGTTCAGAAAATTGACGAAATGATGTACGATAAAATTGTTCGGTCAGGTTTGAAATCGAAACGGAAAATTCTGAATGACTATAAATCTCTCCGCGATATTTGGGGAATCAATCGCGGTGAACTTGGTGAAAAAATTGCGGAACATATCACCAAACTGGAAAAGGAATTGCGGCGATTTGATAGGATTATTGGAATTATTTGTGTTGTAATTATAGGTTCTTTTCTATTTTTTGTCGGAAAAATTTCTATAAGTAAAAGAGAGTTGGAAAATTTTCTGTCTGTTCAGGAGAGCATTAAACGCGCCAATAAACAGGGAGAAGTGGAAATGATTTTGAAAAATTATCACGGATTTTGGACTCCGAAAAAATTCGTTGCAGAAATAGAACAACTGGTATTGAAAAAAAAACAGGAACTTTCTGTACGTGAAACGGAAATGGCGTTTGAAACGGCAAAATACATGATTGAACATGCTGAAACTTCGGAAAAAATTGACAACGTGATCGACAAATTTTATGAGGAAACACCGGCTTCGACGAAGGAACAACGCGATCAGTTGACAGAGTTGGCGGTGGAAAAACACAGAATTCTCCGTTTTGAAACGGCGTTGAAAAATTTACGGACGGAAATAGAATATTCGGCGGATTTCGCCGGAACGAAGCGGCTTTACGATCATTTTCTTGAAACGATTACGTCTGACACTTACCCTGAACGAGCGGTTCTTATTGAAGGGATTCGAGCGGAACGGGAACAAATGATCGAAGACGAACGCAAGGGAATTGCGTTTCTTCCGGCAACAGCTTTTGGGGAGAAGGTGAAACGGATTGACCGTCAGTTGAAGGCATTTCATAAAAATGATCCGCAATTTAAAAATCTCGAAGAGGAACGTACAAAAATTGCGTCGGACTGGGAACGTTACGATTATGAAAAATTTTACCGGTTTGTTTCCAACGTGCGAACAGCGGCAGAGTTGAAACATGTTAAGGAAATTGCGGATCAATATATGACTGAAACAAAAAATAGAACATCGTTTCGAATCGCCAGTGGGAACAAAGAAAAAGTTGAAAACTGGTTAGCGTGGTTTGACGGACTTCATCGGGAACATCCGTTTGAGTTGACTGTTTCGCAAATTCGTATTCCCAAAACATTTTTTGCAACACCGGATTTGAAAGGAAAAATCACGGTTTCACTTCAGATTGGCAAATCGAAGTCGGAAATAACGGTTCCGCAACTTGATGATGTTCAAAAACAATCGGACACGGTGTTACTTCCTTTGGAATTACGGTGTTTGGCTGGCAATGCGGTTTGGGACGAAAAAAAGAAAACGAAAATTATTTTAACGGTTTCGGAATA
>JAISBG010000397.1 GCA_031266315.1 Planctomycetaceae bacterium
ACAGAACAGCTTTACGTGATTTAGATTCATTGGTCGAAATTGGTATTTTGCAACGCATGGGAGAAAAGAAAACCGCCTATTATGTATTGACAAATGTCGGATAAATGTCGGATATGTCGGATAAATGTCGGATAAATTTGGTATCAGTAGTTTCTGAATTATTCAATAATAAGAATCCGTCGATTAACGGTTAAGAATATGTACTGAAGCCGTTTTAAAATTTACGAAGCGTAATACAGACGCATTAACGCGGAGCGTTTGCTCAAGGACGAAACCTATTGCTGATACCGGTTACGATATTACTTTTAATCCAAAAGAGGAACTGATGAAGGTGTTTTTTGATTTGCCGATTGATTTTCAGATTGGGGCAATTTTTGTGTTTTACCAAACTCAATCAGCACGGGACCAAGTAATCCGGACGGAAGAAGCGGATCTTTTGCGGAAAAACCTTGATACTGTTTGTAAGTTCGTTCATCGGTTTTTCGTTCAGGAATAAGATTAAGGTTTGTTCGGGTCAACCGTTTTTCCGGCGGAAGTCCCGCATCACCAATCAACCGGTTTGCCCAACAATTCGTAACTTCTATTTCCAACACGTTTTCACCAGCGCGACATGCCGAAGTAATGTCAACAGAACGAGGTGCCGTCCAGATCACTCCCAATTCCTTACCGTTCAATCCCACTTTGGCAATATGATGAACGGCTCCAATTGAAAGACGGGTTGGAATATTGATTTGTGTTTCGTTAAGAGAAAAAGTGTTTCGATAAATTGCCGTGCCGGAATAATAACGGATTGCCGGATCGGAATGTTCATTCCAGAGCGTTAATTGATCAAAAATTACTTTTTCCGGTTTTCCCCAAACCGGATCAAAACGAACTTCCCATGATTTTTGTAATTTAATCGCCGAAGGAATATCTGCAACCCATTCCGTTTGCTTTCCTGAAGTTGTTGTCAAACGGTAGGAACCGCTTTTCCATTGCGTCCATGTTGATTGTTCGTTGACTTCCAAACCGTTTTCAACACCGGTAATTTCCGTAAAATGATTTTCGTCCGGTATTCCGTCAAAGACAACAAAAACCGAACCGAATGTCGAAAGATTAAGTGTAACTTTAGTTCGTCCGTCTTGAGTAAAAGAATAAGCAAGCGGAGCCGTAATCTTTCCCGTAACAGCATCCCATAATTTCGGTTCCCGATTGGCAACACGGAAAAGACAATCCGCATTTCCGCTACCGAAAATAAAATAAATGTCTTTGTCCTTCAACTTACGGTGATGATATTCAAACGTACCGGAAAAATCAGGAACAATTTGTTGATCCTGAAGAAATTGTTGTAATGAAATTCCATAAAGAACCGTTCCTTGTCCAACAGAATGTTTGAACGTCTTTTCATGATCCGTTCCCCAAAGTTGATTCGCCAGATCGGTAATTTCCTGATCGCAGGACGGATAATTTTTCAAACCGGAAGTACGAACAGTTCGTTTTTTCCCGAGAATAATTGTTGCGCCTTCCGATGCCAGTTGAACAATTTTTTTCAACGCTTCGGCGGGCAGCGCATCTTCAAGCGGATCCAGTATCAAAAAACGGTAACTCATTCCGTCCGGCAAAACCAGTTTTCCGTTCTGACAGGTAAGACGGTGAACAAGAATTTCCGTATCAAGTAAGTCATAAGTATATCCCGCCGGCAAAACCAACGCGGAATCGGGATTCCATTTTTCACCGCGTCCCCATGCGGTATAATTTTTATCGCTGACATAAACACAGGCATCAGCGGCGAAAAGACCTTTTCGTAATAAATATTGGCATCGTCCGAGATAATTCATAAATGGTGTTGCGCTATTCCACCAAGTAACATTGGTGTTAATATGAGTTCCCGCGAAATATTCGTAACCGGGTTTACCCAATTCCGGCGGCGATGCGGTGAAAGTGTGCCAGATAAATTTATTGGCTCCGTCAATGAAATTGACATCGGCGGCAGGTTTCAAACGGGCAGGATACATCGTCCAATGCCGAACCATGTGCGTAAAAGCTTCCACCGCCGTTTCCTTCTGACCGTAAATATGAGACGCCATCGAAACGTAACGCATATTCGACCGCGTATTATAATTTGTTTCATTAACCCAAAATTCGCCTTGCGCCATATCGTTTTCACCGAAAAACGAAAGCATATCGGCTTCGCGGAACATCGGTTGTTGCCGGTTCCAGGGACCGCCGTTTTCAGAATGCCCAAGGATTCCGTTTTCGTGACAACGTTGACCGATGTTCGCGTAACAGTTTTTGCGAAAACAATACGCAATCGTTTGATAATAATCGTATAAAAACCGTTTTGAAACTTCCTGATTTTCAACAATCATTCCCGCCAGAACCGGTAAATATTGTTTAAGATTATATCCGTTTTGATCCAGAAATATTTTGTCAAAACCTTGTGTCCAGTTGGGTGCGCTTCCTTCCCAACTAACGTTATAAAAATGGGTGAGTGTTTTTCCTACATGTTTGCCGGCATCTTTAATCAGTTCGGAACCGATGAGATGAAAATATTTGGTACATGCGTCGGCGTTGAGAATATCAACACTTCCGAAATCACCGACCACTTCGTAACCAAAACGGAGTACATACCAATCTCCGTCAGGAATTTCCCATTCGAGTTGATGGTTTTTCACTTTGTTACTCAAATCAATCATTTCCGTAACAACCGGCGATGTTTCATTGATTGGAATAATTTTTTGAAACGATCCTGATTTTTGCAACGTCAAACGGACGCCCAAAACGGCAATATCCTGATAATAGTTTTTTTCGTCCGGTATCGGCAATTTCAGTACGAATTTATTCTTGTCGGCGGAACGTGTTACGGGATAAACAGACCAGATCAATTCTTTGGGACCCTCTTCTTTCATATCCCATACACCGCGCAAATGTCCGCCGGTATTGGCAATATTGATACTAACTTTGAGATGACAACGAGCGGCTTCACTGATCGTATGTTTAACCATTTCCCGCCATTCGGGACTCATAAATTCGTACTTAATTTTAAGCGGAACCGGAACATGATCTTTGGAATCAAACTCATCATAATAACCGCGTGAATCGAAAAGCAAAATTCCGCCGATTCCTTTTTGTTGCATTTCTTCGAGGTCATGAGTAATTTGTTCTTTTGTAACATTGCCCTTGAGCCACCAATAGTAAACCCAAGGTTTCGCATCATCAGGAACATTAACAAATTCCGATATGGTTGGTGTTTCATTTTCGGCGGTGTAACCAACCGAAATAAACGGGACAAAAAATGCGGTCAAAAAGAACGCAACAGAAATAATCGTTTTTTTCATGGTAATATAGTTTTTGTAAAAATGTAAAAAAGTAAATGTAACATTTGAAGATTCGTTTTTTGAAGTACAAATTCAAAGTACGAAACAGACAAAAAAACAAAAAAGTGTTCATAAATAGTTATATGCTGCGTGAGTTATAAAATTGGTATTTTTTGACGATTCACCAGATTTTACTATTACATAAAAACGATCTAACGGTAACCTCATTTTCAACCTAATTTTTCTGACTAAACAACCTCAGTAGCCTTGTGGATTTCCCAAAATCAACCTCATTACCTCATTGATCATTTTTAATGAGGTAATGAGGTTAGGATATTTTTGTCACTTTGCTACTGAGGTTGTTTTGTTAGGAAAATTAGGTTATAAATGAGGTTGCGAAAACTTAATTT
>JAISBG010000422.1 GCA_031266315.1 Planctomycetaceae bacterium
GTCCGGTTTTTGTTTAACATTATCGGGCGGTATTGTTACTAAAATTGCTTGCGGCAAATTTAGTAACGAATTTTCGATAATTTGTTCTGTACTTAAATTGTTCAAAAAACGCATGTGAAAATACCATTCATCTTCAATCGTAAACGGACGAACACCGCGAGTAATCGGGTGATTCGGCAAGTTCTTAAATTCCGCATTGAAAGAGGGATTGACGGAGTGGAATATTTCGTACACGCCGCCGGTTGTTTGCAAAATCAGTTTTGCGTCAGGTGGTAATTCCGGCGGTTTTTGAGAATCATTCCCTTGCGACCCGCACAACGCGTAATGAAGAAAAACAAATCCTTTTCCTGCTTGCCGAAGTTTTTCTAAACGATTTTCCTGCCCGCGAAGCGGATAACTGTTACCACCGTCACAAAAAACAACCATCACATCAATGTTGTCAAAATTGAAAGTATCGCCGTATTGAGCATCACTGTGAATTTTTGTTTTAATTTCCGGCAAAGTTCTTTCGTCGGAGTCAAACGATTTTTTTGAAACGAATTGTTCCAACGCATCCGCCAACAATACCGAACCGGCATAAAATTCGTGAATACCGTATCCGTGACTGGGTTTTCCCGCAACAAAAAGGATGTTAACCGGTTGAGAGTCCGCAGCAAACGAACTACCGGCTAATCCAAGTAAAACAAAAATCAGAACAAAAATATTTTTCATTATTATTAAACAGGTAAATTTTGTGGCAATTTATGTCAACAAACACGAGGTAGGCAATTAGTAACCGTTCATGTAAAGTAAGGAATTATACTGTGTTAGGGTTGTATTTGTTTTTTTCAAGTAACTATTTCTGGATTGATACGAAAAACCGAATAGCCCGATAGGGCTTTATTTCGTTTTTCGTATCAGTTAAGTAAATACATTAAAACTGGCATAGTATTGCCTTTACTTTGATTCTTTGTGAACGGTTACTATTTTTTTCCGCGAACAACTACCATGAGTCTAAAACCATGAGTGTTGTCCCGGAATTGGTACAGGATAGGAACCGTTTGCGCCGGGGACAACGGGCGAAGCCATTCCGGCAACACATTCTTCTGGAGCAGGTTTGAACACGAACTTCGAGTCGTATAATTCTTGCCACGAAATCATTTTACCGGTGTAAGCCGCGATTTGTCCGAGAACGGCAAGCATGGTACTTTTTGAAACGTAATCACCGGAGTCAACCCGTTCGCCTTTCCGTAACGCATTGAACAGAGCGACTTGTTCTTCGGCATGTCCGCCGAGTTTTGTACCGTTGTATTGCCAGTTCGTTTCGCCGACAATTTTCGCGGCATTCCAGTACGCAACACCTTTTGAACCAATAATTAAGTCATCATAAGAATTGTAACAACCAGTTTCTGTACGGCAAAAAGCGTAAAAACGACAGGAATCGTTCGGATAAATAAATGTTGCAGCGTGGTGATCGAACACATTGCCGAATTGCCGGTCAGTCATTGACGCGCGACCGCCCATTCCGAAGGCATGTGTTGGAGTTTTACCGCCAAGCAGCCACGTCATGCGGTCAACATTGTGAACCAGTGATTGCGTAAAATCGTCACCGGAAAGCCAACTGAACATATATTGGTTGTAAACTTGTACATCTAATTCGGACATTCCTTCTGGATAGCCGCGAACTCCGTAAGGCGCACGCAAAAACGTACTCTGAATCATTCGGACTTCGCCAATCGCTCCGTTGTAAACCTGTTCGACAAGAGCCTGATATTGCGGACAATAACGGCTTTGCAAACCGGAAAGAAACGATAATTTCTTTTCCCGCGCAATTGTAACAGCCTCTTCCAATGTGTGTATTCCGGCTGAATCAATCGCGTTTGGTTTTTCGACGAAAACATGTTTACCGGCTTCAACAGCGTGTTTCGCATAAAGCGGATGAAACTTCGCCGCACAAGCAATCATAATCACATCAGCACCGGAAGCGATAACACCTTTATCGTTCTGAAAACCGTCAAAAATCCGGTCATCGGTTATATCGTATTGTTCGGGAAACTGTTTTTGTAACGCAACGGCTCCGGCTTTGGCGCGGTCTTTGAAGTAGTCGCCAACAGCAACGATGCGAACATCTTTTCCGGTACTTAAAGCTTGGTTGGCGGCACCGAGTCCACGTCCGCCGCAACCGACCAAACCGATTTTAATCGTCCCGTTGCCTTGAGCGTGGGCAAACCGCGCAACAGAAAGTCCGGCGGAAACCGCAGTTCCAGCAATAACGGATTTCTTCAAAAATTCACGGCGTGTTGTTGTTTTCATTTTGTTGTTCCTTAAATAGGGGTGGTTAATGAAAAATAAAAAACTCAGAAAATAGGTCATTCAATTTCCAAATGAATTATATTGATTTTACCTTTTTCGAGTGTACAGGTAAAGCCGCTTGTTTGCGGATTATTGTATTTTTCGGGAATGAGTGAAATCATTTCCGGCATACTCTTGTTTGTTGTATTTCCCGGATGATCTTCGGGATATTTTGAATCGGTTTTACGGGAAGAAGCCGACACCTTTTCCCTTGTTGAATAAACGGCAATTTTAGCGTTACCGACAGGAATACCGT
Source organism: Planctomycetaceae bacterium (assembly GCA_031266315.1). Lineage (GTDB taxonomy): Bacteria > Planctomycetota > Planctomycetia > Pirellulales > Thermoguttaceae > WRKP01. The sequence goes on from JAISBG010000422.1 coordinate 2,588, forward strand.
CGCCCGAACTGAATGTTGTTGGATTAACAATCCGTCCGTTGACAATTTCGGCATTTCCGGTTGTTGAACCAGTAACATCAAAAACAAGAGTTCCTTTTTCCAACGGTTTTCCCATGTGTTGAACCGTCCCTTCAACTTGAACCAATAGAGGACGGTTGTGTTTTGAACAACCGGCAATCAATAATATTGCAATAATAATTGTAATAGTTAAATGTTTCATAAAATTTTATTGTAATGAATTTTCAAAATGGTAATGGAAAGTTACAATGGTATATTTGCTAAAAAAATTTGTCAAAAATATTTAGGGTAACCGAAGAGTTTCTCCTCCGGCACGGGAAGCCATTGCCCGATAAATCGCATGTTCAACACTTTCCGGAACAAATTTAACAGAACCGTCACACAAACCAAACGAAGCACCGCCGGAATGCATACTGCGAAAACCAAACGCACTGTCCCATTGTGGACTTGCGTTTGTCGGCGGATTTTTGATTAGTTGTTCGTTCTGATAATTGATAGGGTGGGCGGTCGTCGCAGCACTTTGTGTAATAAAATTTTGAGCGGTACAAAGATAGCCGATACATTCTCCAAGAAGAAATGTATTGGCGGTACCATCAAGGATGTCTGAAAAATTTCCTGTCCAAACATATCGTCCCATCGGTCCACGAGCAGGACGCCTCCCGCCGTCATAACTAGCATTGGGACCATAACCGCTATAACTTCCTGAAGAACTATTGATATCCGCATATTCTACTTCACCGAGACCCGTTTCGTTACGATAATCTCCGGTATTGATCGCGTAATCTATTTGGCGGATTTTCCATGTTGGACCGGCAAAATTTTCTTCTTCGAGAAGTTCCTGATTCCATGGGTCGGAAGGACACAGAAAGCAAGACGGAGGAAGCGGGTCACGAGTCAACCGAGGCCAATTGTTAGCGTGCCATGACTCAACATTTTTATCAAGTTCTTGATAAAAAGCATTTTGTTCGACAAATGGGAGAAGTGGAATTGTCCAACCCCAACGTCCGGCGAAACTTGGATTCATCGGAAATTTTTCGTGGACATCATGGTAATTGTGAAAACCAAGAGCCAGTTGTTTCAAGTTGTTGCTACACTGCGAACGCCTTGCCGCCTCGCGCGCCGCCTGTACTGCAGGTAATAGAAGTGCGATTAACACACCAATAATCGCAATCACCACAAGAAGTTCGACTAATGTAAAGCCGAACGGTGAAGAACGAAGAAGTTGTAAGAATCTTGCGGAAAAGTATTGAGAAAGGCAATACTCTCCGCTCTCATTTCTTAACTCTCCCCTATATACTGCCCCCCCCCCCCTGACTTGTCCATTTTAACATTTGAATTTTCACAGAATTTTTTATCCAATTGTTCTGTGAAT
>JAISBG010000425.1 GCA_031266315.1 Planctomycetaceae bacterium
CCGATTACCAAGTTCCCGGTCTCCATCGTTACCGATCAAAAAAACGAGAAGAACTCCAACTAACCTTCAACGAAAAAGAATTCTCCGTAAAACCTAAAAACGAAACTCAAAATCAGTAATCTCATGTTACACAGGGGCTAAATATTCAGCTCAAATAGGTTCTACCGTATTAGGTGTCCAAGCATTAAAAAGTTCGTTTTAAACGCGAAAAGAGGTGGGCTATTTATCAAAATCCCGCTAGGCGGTTGCGCCGGTTGAGTTGGCATTGACTCCAACACGGAAAGCAACTCCATTTGCCGTCGTTAATCTGGTTCACAAAATAGACAATTGCTTACGGGTTCGTTCGGACACGATAAACAATAGTTGATGTTTTTTGGAGTTCTTCGGTTGGGCAGAATTTTTCTAAAATACCATCGGTAACAAATTTGTTCACGAGTGCCGGTTGGATAATTTCGGAGTAGCCGTAATTTCCCGGACTACGGAATCGAGCAATTTCACCCCAATCAACAAGAATAAACATAATATCACGCCGTCGAAATTCCTCAACAGGATCAGAGGTTGCAACAATTTCCTGCAATAACGTTTCATTGAAACAGGAATTGTATAAAACAGGAATATCGTACAAAAACGCTTTGGCTTCGCCAATCAAAAGGATTTTTCTCTGATCTTCAGGCGGATGTTCGTTGAACCATATCGCCCAAGGTGTTGAAATATTCGGATCAGACCGCATTGAGTGGAGCGAACTCAAAAACCGGTTGTTCTTTCCCGGCGCAGGTGAACCAATTACCAAAAAACAATAAACACAACTCAATATCAATAGAATATTCAATGTGATTTTCCAATATTTTTTCGTACACCATGTTGCGCCAATTCCGGCAAACAATGTTAAAACAGGAACCGCCGGAAGCCAAAACCGGTCAATTCGATGTGTTAGAAACCACCATGTTGCAAAAATAAACATAAGCCACGCCAGCAAAAAATAAAGAATACGACGTTTTTTCCATTGCATTTTTGTTGCAAAAACAAGCAGAAAAAACGGAACAGTCAACAGAGCATTCCATGGGCTACTCAAACCAACACGCCAAAAATCATGGAAAAATGTTGCCGGACGAAAATCATGCGGTAAATGAACTCGCGTCCAACGTGCGTCAACTTCCGGCGTCCATGAACCCGTCAAATCGCCAAAAATCGAAAAACAAAGAGGATAAACCGGATTGCCGGTGTAATAATAATTCTTCAAATACCAACCGCCGCACGATAACGAAACACCAACAGCATAGATCAAGATCGCCGCTATTACGCTACGAAAATTTGATTTTCTGCATTTTATTATTACAACAAAAAATGCAAGCGGAACGACAACAAACAACATTGCCGGATATTTACACGCTGCCGCACTTCCGGCAAAAAAACCGGTTAAGAAAATCAAAAACCAATTCAATTGTTTAAAATGTTTCAAATATCCAATAACAGAATAATTATCCGAACAAAATTGTAATTCCGGTTCATCAGATGTTTCGGAAAATTTGCCTCTTGAAAATTGATCGGTCAGTACGGCAGTATAAATTGCGAAAAAAGTGTACATTCCAACCACCGAGTCAATAAGTCCGGCTGTAGAAACATAAGCAATCCACGGCGATGAAAGGTACAGAATCATGGCAATCAGTCCAGCCGTTTCCGAAAAAAAACGTTTGCTGAAGGTGTACAAACCAAGTGCGGTCAGAATTGTTGTAAAAGCAATTAGTGTTTTACCGGTCATTGCTCCGGTAAATGAATTGCCGGTCAATACCATTCCCCAAACGTAAAACATTTCCGTACCAAAAGGCATGTTGGCGTAAACATTATGCGGCAAAAAAACAATTTGTCCCGTTTCCGCAAATTCACGTGCTCCAGCAAGATGATACGATAAAACATCATAATCCGTCGAAGGAATCATACCGCCGAGAATTAATTGAAGCGAAAATATCGGAAGGATAATAAAGAATACTGTTTTTTTGAACAAAGACCATTGTTTCGGTTTCGGTAACGGATGACCTGATTGAGATGCGTAGGCATTTTGATAACTAAATAAACTGTTCAAAAAAAGGAATAGGCACATACCAAATAATGTCCGGTTTCTGAATACTTCGGTATTATTTAAATTTCCACATAAACCGAAACAAAAAATGATTAAAGAGCAAAAACTCAAACCAACAATTGTTGACAATAACCAGTGTTCCAATCGGGAAATTGTTTCACGGAACTTAAACAGCGGAAGCGATAAGAGAAACCAACCATAACCGCTTGCCGCCATAAAACAAACAAATGTTGTAACAAAAATAGAAAACCGGTCTGCCAACGAAACCGTACCGTCCAATCCAACCCATGCGGCAAAATATTCGTCCGGTAACAGAAGATAGGAAAAAAACGAAAATCGCGTCCATGTAACATCACTCAATCCCTCATACGGTTCAAACGGTGTTGCAAAAAAGAGCCAACAGTAAACCGCAATACCCAATGTAATCAACAAAAATATCAGTTTTTTCATAAAACAAAAATCCCTTTCAGAGGATTGTACGATTGTAGAAAATCTTTCAAATCTGTGTCATCTACGTGCTAAAAGGAGGTTACTGTTAGACTATTCTACACAATCGTACAATCTACTGAAATATTACGTGTAATTTTTGCGTGTTTCGCGTTTATATTTTTTTTTTCTTTTTTTCTAAAATATCTTTTATATCTAAGTTTTTCATCTATAATACCTAGCAATATTAATATCAAAATTGTATCTTGATATTGTAGTATGTCCAACACCGGACAAATTGGTTAAATTGGCTAATTGATTAATAGGTTAAATTTGAGTATATGTTCAATGTACTCCCAAAAGAGGAATGGTGTATGTTTATTTATTTGGTCGAAATCAGCGTCAAACCGGAATATCTTGACGAGTTCAAAGCGGCAACTTTAAACAATGCCCAAAATACTATTCGTGAACCGGGTAATTTTCGTTTCGATGTTCTTCAACATCCTGACGATTTGACAAAATTTATGCTTTACGAAGTTTATACCGACGAATCCGGTTTGGAGTCGCATCGGCAAACAGCACACTACGCCCGTTGGAAATCAACTGTTGAACCATGGATGGCAGAACCACGAAAAGCAACAAAATTTTCCGCGTTACATTATACTCAATAATCACCGCGTAGAATAATTGTTTATACTGTGTTTCAGTGGAATTTTTGTTAAAAGTTGGCATAACTATTTACTTAACTGGTACCCAAAGTAGAGTAGCCCGATAGGGCTTAATTTTCATAACCACAGGTGGTCAAGTACAGGGATTCGTGGGACACTTTTCCTGTAGGTATTTGTGGGACAGTCATTGCCATGTTATAATAATTTTTTGTTGTTAATTTCTAATTTTTATAATCCTTTAATATTAAAA
>JAISBG010000449.1 GCA_031266315.1 Planctomycetaceae bacterium
GATACCAACGCAAACGATTACCAATATTCTGGACAAACCAACCCGAACCGTTCCAACGACCAAAACTAATCAAGACAGGCATTTCCGTTTTTTCGTCTATTTTTACACGAAAATCAACCGTTAATTGTGTATTGAGATTGTATTCCGGGCGATTCGGAAAAACAAGTTGACCGTTTGCCGTAATATCCAGCGATTCGGCAGTCAATTTCGCTTCGCCTTGCAATGTTCCGGTTATCGTTGAACCGTCGGGCAATTGAGCAACCGGTTCGTTTTTCAATGCCGATTCAAAAAGAATAATTTTCGGTACGGATTTTGCGGCAATTTCAAGAACATCGGAATAATCACCGGATTCACCGCGCCGCGAAACCGGACGAATCCGGTAACAATAAATCTTTTCCGGTTCTCCCGAAGTATCATCGAAAGTAATTGCCGAAACTGGTTCGGTGGTCAAAAGTTCCCATTTTTCTTCAGTATCTGCACTGTTGTTTTCACGACGTGAAATTTCGTAGCGATAAACAGTTTTATCCGAACCGGTATTATTGTTCCAATTGAGCCGGACACAACCCGGCAACGATTCCGCCGTGAAGCCGGCGGTTTTTTGTAACGGAACAGACGGAGGAACTTCAACTTCCAACGGAATAGGATTGCTTTTCTGACCGGCGTTGTTTTCAAGAACCAAAGTGTAACGGTTTGTCCCGATGTCCGCTGTTGAATCGGTGAACTTAAAAGCGGTTGTCTCGGCAATCGGTTGACCGTTTCGATAAAGATGGAATGTCAAACCGTAAGTCTCCGCCGAACTCGTCCATTGCAATTCAACAACAGAATCGGCAAAAACAACCGCATTGATTTGGGGCATTTTATGAGGAATCGGCGTTGGCAGAATTTGCCGGAATCGTCCGTCCACTGAAACAGCATTCGGCATATCAATTCGCGGTGTTCCCAGCACTTCGTAACGGGTTGCTTCGATCAAGCGTAACATTTTCCGGTAATTCGGGTCATCAACCGATTCAAAAGACACAACCGGTTCACCGCTTTTATCCCATGTCCGCCAAGTTTGTTTCGGAAACCAATCAAGGTCTTTAACCGCGTGTTGATACGTTGAATTGGTCATCATGCGGAGCCGTTGCCAATCTTGATCGACTTTTGTGTTACGGCAAAAACCAAGACCGTTACCAAAACCTTGTTCCGACGATTTCGGTAACGGCGCACGTAAAATCCGACTCCATTCGGGTTTTTCGAGATTGATCCAATCCGGTTCAAAACGTTTAACGTTTCCTTTTTCTTGAGCGTGGCAACTCAGACAACCGGCATCGCTCATCACATCAATCAATTCCGATTTTAGTTTCTGCCATTTCGGTAACATATAACCGTTGGGACTGTAATTCCATGTTCCGTAATACAAACCGTTTGAATCAATCCATGCTAAAATCAATTCACGCTCGGCTTGCGTCATACCGGACAATCGCTCTTTATGACCCGATAAAATAACTTCCGCCAACGGAGCATTACCGGAACCGTGAGCGTAAGTTCCGAGAATTTGCGCCGACCAATAAGCGGTGCCGTTCATACAATCAATACCGCCGATCAACGGAGCCTGATAAATAACTTCGCGGCGGCTTGTCAGATTTTCGTAACTGTTACTAAAATATTCCGTCCATCCGCCGGTCAAATCGAGTCCTGATTCGATTCCCTCTTCGCCGCCGTGACAACGAACACAATACCGATTGAAAACCGGCTGAACCATGGACGGATAATCAATCGGACCGGAACCCCATGATTCCGGCTGCAACCGACTTGGTTCACGGTTCAGACCGCTATGAAACCGGTCGCCGGAATCCGCCAACGGAGTCGTGTATTCATGGCAACCGACGCAAGACCGTGTTGTTCCGGGTGCCGCCTGAATAAATGTACGCATACTACGGACAAGTTTATAATCCTTATCGAGAAGTTGAAAATAAACCGCCTTGCCCGACGGAACCGTAAAGAAAACAGAACCGTCTTCCTCAACAGGAACAATTCCGAGAACATTTTTTGAACTAAACGCCAACGCCGCTGAAACGAGAAATGTTTGATTCAAAAAGGTGGGACCCGGAGACGGACTGATGCGGCTTGTTTCCTCAAAAACACGAACCCATTTGATCGAACCGCGCGGAACACCGTAATTTCCCGCGTAAACATCTTGTACGAAAAAATGACCTTCCGTCTTGGAACGGTCAACCTGATCGGAAAGAACCGGCGGAACCTGTCTTGGTGTAACAGGAATTGGATTGTGTAAATCAATATTCGAATCGGAAAGCAGTATTTTCTTATTTCCGTTACGATCAATCAGCATGAGCGAATTTTTCTGACCTTTTTCAAATTGTCCGCTGTAAAGAACAAGATTTTCCGACAACGGCAACGGATCACAGGATTCACCGAGATCGTAAACCGGATTATCGGGATGTTCAAAATTGGTGATGGCGTCGATGTTATCTTTCCCTTTGCGGAGATCAATCATGGCAATAGAACCGCGCGGCGGTGCGTTATGTTTTGCGAACGTACTGCAAACAAGATGTGAAGCACCGGGAACGGGTTGCAATTGGAGAGTTGCTTCGGGAAACACCAGATTATTCGCAAACTGAGCCGTTTCGTTCGTCCCGTCGGGAAAAACCGTCCACGTACTTTGTTGGGTCAACGCGGTTTTGTCAATATATTCCCAACGTCCGAAAAGGATTCTTCCGTCCGGCATGACGGACGGGTCAAATTCGTTGACATTATTAACGGAAATCGGATGAATATCGCTGCCGTCCGCATTCATCACGTGTAAAATATTGACTCCGTTATTGGCACATGGAACAAGCCCGCTGAATCGTGTTGAGGTGAACACAATTCGACCATCAGGCAAATAAGCCGGCATGACATCATGATTACCGTTACTGACTCCACAATAGTTGTTGCAAAAATTCGTTGTGCAGTCGGTAATTTTCCGCAAGCCGGAGCCGTCAATTCCGATTTCATAAATGGAGGTTCCGCCGTCTTTTAAACCTTTGAAGCAAAACAGAACCCGTTTTGCGTCCCAAGAAAGATCGGGGTCGCGATAAACACCTTCGCCGAGAGTTTCCGGTGTTGACGGGTCAATAACCGCACGAATACGGTGTTGTTCCGGCGGGTCGTTTGGGTTTTCGAGAACATAAATGCCGCCGCCGGGTCGCCATTTATAAAATGTATCGTAAATGTGCAGTCCAAGATAGTTATGCTGTTTCACAAACAAAATAGGAACATCTGGAACATTCAAAACATCCGGCAATGTTTCCGTTGCATTGACCAATGCCGCCGACAACAAAAAAACGAACAGAAAACAAATTCTCTGTAACATAAAATCACCTCTTACCTTAATAGGGTTATTGTTCTTTCGCAGGAAACAATTCTGTTTCTTGCCGTATCAAATCCTGTAATATTTTTCTTGACACCGAACGATTTTAATCCGCAAATTTTGAGAATAGAATCAGCGATAATCTGTTGATTAAAAAGAGCAAGGTGTTAAGTGAAAGGGTTGTCGTTGGAAAATTAAGGAACCTGAACTGATAAGAAATCCTTATCAAGTGTAACTGTTGCCTCTCAATCCGTCCAGTAGGATTGCAAGTTTTCCTCCGCCCTGCAAGGGCAATGCGTAACAACCCACCGCAACGCGGTGGGTAACAGTCCCTCCAACAATCGCCCTGAAAAGGGCAACGCAAAGCGGATTGGCATTGCCCTTTCAGGGCGAAATTTAGGGGTG
>JAISBG010000470.1 GCA_031266315.1 Planctomycetaceae bacterium
GTATAAACTATGGAATAATTGAATCGGCGTTGCGTTTTTTTGCCGTATTGTTTTACGGCAAACGTTTCCGTGATGATTTCAATGAAACCTTATAAAATAAGGAACATAACGATGAAAAACTTAGTAGAAAACGCTTCGAACAATTCGGTGAAAAGTCAAATGTTAAAATGGGCAAGCGAGGGGGGGGGGGGCAGTATATAGGGAAGAGTTAAGAAATGATAAGGAAAAGTCTCTGCTTTCCCAATGCTTTTCCGCAAAATTCTTGTCTCTTGTTCGCGCTTCACCGTTCGGCTTTACGTTGGTCGAACTTCTTGTGGTGATTGCGATTATCGGGGTGTTAATCGCACTTCTGTTACCGGCAATTCAGGCAGCACGCGAGGCGGCAAGACGGGCGCAATGTTCTAACCATTTGAAGCAAATCGGTATCGGAATTCACAATTTTCACGATACCTTAAATGGTTTGCCGCCCGTTGGTGTTGAGATCAGACGAGCCTCTTTTTTTGGTTTGCTCTATCCATACATCGAACAAATATCATTGTACGAAAGGCTTTACCTTCCGAATAATGACTTCGATACAAATTCTCCTTGGTGGAACGGGGACAACACAAGTATTCCAGTCGCCAATCGATTAACTGAAGAAGATCGTAACGGATTCGGTTCCGTTGCCAATTATCGTTGCCCTTCCAGACGCGGCGGTGGGGTTCTTATAACAGATTCGTTTCCTTCCACATACACCGGCGAACCATATCCCGGTCCGCGCGGAGATTATGCAATCACAATGCTTCGCGACGCCGGTCTTCCAACAACCGGACACCAATGGTGGGACTGTACTGATGGACAAGCAAGTAATATTGCTAAAGAAGTTTATCCTATGGTCGGTCCGATTAGAGCCTCCGTTCCTTTGACCCCCGGAACATGGCAACGTTGGGGAGTACGCGATACGATGGCGTGGTGGCAAGACGGATCAAGTAATCAATTTGTTCTTGGGGAAAAACATATTCCTGTTGACCGGCTTGGAAAATGTGATCCGCAACTGGCTGGTTACGCCGATTGGAATAATAATTCCAGCGATTGTTCTATTCTTTCTTGCGGCGGTTGGCGAACCGGACCTATTGGACGAACTGTTGTGTACAACTGGACATCAACATCGGCAACATTAGCAAATGGAACACAAATTCCTTTGGCAATGCCTAAATTTGATTCGACGAATCAATGGTTGAGCGGATATGGTTTTGGCAGTTATCATCCGGGAATTTGTCAATTTTTGTTGGGAGATGGTACCGTTCATTCCGTAGCACTTCCAACGCCGGTTTTTACAATTCTATTTGCCTTTTCCCATGTTTCCGATGGAAACACTGCAGCGTTACCATAAGGAATTTTCCAACTGTTCCCCGTTTTAGAGACAATTATTTGCGCAAATAATCAAGAGGTAGGCAATTGTTCAGCGAAGTTGTTGATAAATTGCCTGCCCAATGATTTTTAACATTTGAGAGATTCGTCATACGTGATCTACTGTTTCAAATGGAGAGAGAACCGTTGAAGGAGTCAGTAGTTGCCGATGCGGAATATCGTGAGTTGGTTTTCGTTTTCCGAATTGCGATTGGATTGCGTAACGAGCCAGAAACAGCATGAGTTCCCGATCCATACGCGGGCATGGTAAATGAGGAACAGCGGTTTGCGTATTCACGGAGTCAAACTGCGGATCGTCCTGAAGATAGGCACGATAAATTTGAATCTGATCAAGATAATTCCTAAAAAACCAGTCTTCACTAGCACATTGCGGGTCTGTTTTGTCCGCCAGAGTTGAGAATGTTTCAACCGCATCTTGAACAACATCAACAAAATCAGTCACTAACGGCGGTTCCGGCGATGTCAAATGATAAGTTTTTCCATGATAATCCGGGTTTGAAAAAATATGTTCAAAAATACCGGCAACCCAATCAACCGGAACAAAATTTTTGTGTTCCGAACCGTTCATCCCGAGTGCACTCAACAAATTCCGACCGCTGGTCGAACCAAGCGGAAGCCGACGAACCAACGTGTGTGCCAATTTTAATACTGCATAAAAACCATGAAATGTTGTTGTAAACGCCGTTCGGGAATCACCAACCACAATCGAAGGACGATAGACCGTCAATTGTTTAATATATTCGGCAGTACGAACCATTTTTTCCGCATCAAACTTGCTTTGTTCATAATCGTTTCGCAATGTCTGACCAATATCTGTTTCGTGTTCGTAAAACTGTTTGCTGGAACCGGCAACATAAGCCGTAGAAAAATAGTGTAAATTCTCAATTCCGGTTTCACGGCACAACTCAAGAATACCGCGTGTTCCTTCGACATTTGAAATCCAGGGCTCATCATTGGCAGCACCGTAAAACACCAAACTTGCCGCACAATGAATCACGGATTGACAGTGTTGCTCAAACCAATCACGGTGTTCGTGATACCAAGCCTTATTCAAAAGATCACCGGAAATTACCAACGGACGCGGCAATTCTTCATTATATTCGTGTTCCCAATTTGTTACGATTTTATCAATACGGTGTTCGGCACTTAACCGTTTGGACGGTCTTACTAAAACCGCCAACTGATAATGTTTCCGCAATAAATTGCCAAGAATGTAAGAACCGAGCAGTCCGGTACTTCCTGTCAAAAAATGATATTTTTCGGTCATGGTGTTTTGTTGTGACAATTAAAATAGATCAAGAAAATCGTCTGATCTATTGAATGTTTGGTTGATCAGGAATGTTTCCCAATCTATTTTTTGTACACACTCTCTCAATGATGCTTCTAAACAATAATACAATAAAACAATAAATAAAAAGACAGTTACAATCGTTTTACGAGTGTATTTACAATCACTTCACTTTCAACAGTATAGTGTCAGTTCAAGGTTATGCTAGAATTCCTTTTAATAAAAATCGCTTGTTTTATAAAAATTTCCAACAATAACCGCCTTAATCCAAAATTCCGTCATAAACCTTAAACTTTGCATTTAATTTCGGTATTCCTTGTCCCGTTAAGAATAAAATGTTGGCAGAAAATGTTTACCGCTTAAGGGAGTTTCTAAAAACCATATCCTTTTCAATCGTCTATTTGGTATTAAAATATTTTATTGAGTATTCCCTTATGGCAACTTCTAAAAACCTTCCCTTTCTTTTTTGAGAATTATGTTATTTTATTTTTTTATTTTTTTTCCTTTTATTTTTAGATAAGTTCGATGTCCTCATTTCCGTTGCCACCTTCTTTTTTTGACGTTGAAAATCAGTTGG
>JAISBG010000495.1 GCA_031266315.1 Planctomycetaceae bacterium
TTATAAACGCGGAGGTTTAAATGACATTGATTAATAATACACAATATCCTTTCTCTCAAGAACAACGAAATTATTGACAAACTAATTACCAGCGATTCGTAACCGTTCACGAAAAGTCAAAGTAAAGGTGAAGATATTATTATTCGTTTATTCGTTCATGATTCCTAAGTCCGTAGGACTTTAACATGGATAACCCCGTGCAATCGCAACGCAGCACGGGATTAGGCAACCACCACAACCGGAACTACGTAGTAGTTCAACAGAGAAAATTTCTGATTCTACCGTATTAGGTGTTTCCTCGAAATAGTAAAATCATTGGTAATATTTCAGCAGAATTTTCATTAAAAGTAAGCAATCATCAGGTGAGCGATGTTTTGCTAAAACATCGCCGTCGGCATTAGCCGACTGTGAATCAGATTAATGATGGCAAATGGTATTGCCAACCGTTTGGAGTCGAGTAAAACTCAACTGGCGCAACCGCCCAGCGGGCGGATTGCCCACCTCTTTCCGTGAATTTTCGTGTTTAAAACTTTTCAATGCTTGGATACCTAATCCGGTTGAATCAGCAATTTTCGATAATTGACCTTTTTTAAAAAACAACAACTCCCGACGCGGATAAACATGTCGGGAGTTGTCAAACTATTATCAGTCGTAAAACTGTACGACCAATCTATTTATTTTACACCTACACTTACTTTATTGAAGCGAAGCAGTTTCACCGCCGTTGCGGGTTCCTAATGCGCCCCAAATGCCGTGTCGTGATTTACCTGAAGTTAAAACACTATCATTCGTTGCTGCAGTAGTATCCGGTTGAGTTGATGCATCAACTGTTTCTGAAATGAACCTAACAGGTCCATCTGCAAAAACTGCATTCACTCCGCCGGGATGGAACGAACTTGGCGTAATAATTGCAGAATATAGTATATTTGTTGTTGAGTTGACACAAGAAGGAGCATTAGGCGGAAGAATCGTTACAAAACCGGTGTAAATTAATGCACCATCCTGCCAACGCTTTCCAGATTCACCACTGATATCAGCATCAGCTACACCAGTAGTAATATTTGCACCTGTACCCTTAAAAGCAAGACAACCCGAAATTCCCGTAACACCGCTTGAAGCAGTAACAACGGCATCAGTTGAGATTCCCGCTACTCCTGCCGATGTACCGACGATACCTTGCCGAACTTGCCTGTTGTTTGTAGCAATACAACGTTCACTGGCAAGAATCGTGTTGGAAAGACCGTCTGTCAAACTGTGGAAACCATTCCACGCATGAATCGCAAACGCCCCACGATTCGCATTGCAAATATTACCAGTAGCAGCTCCTACTGTTGGAATAGGGACATTAGTCAATACAGACGAATGCACCGGATAATCTCCGTAACACATACGATAATTGTTACGTGATACGTCATTTGATCCTTTTGACTTTCCACCGCCATCCGAAGGACAGAGCCATGGATCAAGCGAAGTTGCCATGTAAGAGGTAGAGGCAATAGTATTAGCATCGCCTCCTGTACCCGCTGCAGTACCTGTCGTTAACGTTGTCGTGTTAAAGGTGAAGTAAAATCTTCCCGACGTCAACGAGTTGTACAATGCGGGTTGCTCAATAAAGGGCAACATCGCAATGAACCCGGAAATACGTCTACCAGTAGCACCAGTATTATCCGTTGCAGTTGCAACAAAGTCTTGTGCACCTGCCGGAATGGCACTGATGTAGGTATCGTGGTAATTGTGAACGGCGATACCAATTTGTTTAAGTTTGTTGATACACTGCATTCTACGTGCAGCTTCACGAGCCGCCTGAACGGCGGGGAGCAGTAACGCGATCAATACACCAATGATCGCAATCACCACAAGGAGTTCAACTAACGTGAACCCACGAAATTGTCTAATTTTCATTTTTTTTTCTCCTAATAGGTTAAAGTTAAAACTAGAAACAATTGCAATAAAATATGAAAAACCTAATAAGACCCCATTGTAATCGAACATCGCCAAAAAAGAAACAGGAAAACCTGAATTTTTTCCAAAATTTTACCTTTTTTTTCATTTTTCCGAAAAAAAATCCCCAATACACCGGAAATTACCCCAAGAATTGGGTGCAATCCTTGCTACAAACAATACCAAGACGACAAAAGGTGGGCAACCTTTTGTAGGTGGGCGACCTTTCGCTGAAAGGTCGCGTCGGCGTACTCGCCGACAGTGAATCAGATTAATGATGGCAAAGTGAAGACTCAACCGGCGCGACCGCCCAGCGGGCGGATCGCCCACCTCTTTTCGCGTTTAAAACCAACTTTGTCAATGCTTGGACACCTAATACGGGAGAATCAGGATATGTAGCCCCTTGCAATTCTACTGGTTGTTGATATTGCTTAATTGTAATAACTTGGTAAAGTTAAGATTTGGTAAAAGTGAGATTTGCCAAATATTTTCCATGATTAACTATTCACTTACAAAAATCCCCTCAACCCCTTTATTTTGCCATGAAAGTAAAATTACTGTTGTTTGTCGTTGCTGTTTTGTTCTTGTTCAACATTCAGGTTTTAGCCCAAGATTCAAAACTCAATCCGATTACAAATCCGACATTGGACGAGTTGCGGAAAAATTTTGAGAATCCGCATCGTGATTTTAGTACGGGACCGCTTTGGACTTGGAATGACCGGTTGACCGACGAGCAAGTTCGCGGCACGCTTCGCGATCTCGCCGGTCAACATGTGAAACAAGTTTGGGTTCACCCGCGACCCGGTTTGATGACACCGTATCTTTCGGACGAATGGTTTGCACGTTGGAAAACGGCATTGGACGAAGCGGAAAAACTTGATATGAATGTTTGGATTTATGACGAAAATTCGTATCCGAGCGGATTTGCCGGCGGTTTTGTTCCAGAAGCGTTGCCGGATTCTCGCGGAATGGGATTGAAATTTGAGGAAGTTGAAAAACTTGATCAATGGGATAAAAATATCTGGTACGTTTTTTGTCCGCAAGATATTTTACATAATATTTTACAAAATATTTTACAAGAAAATTCGCAAGAGAATCCGCAGGACAAAGATTTTTCGTATAAAAATATTACCGCCGAATCCAAAGCTGCCGAAAAACTCGAACCTCTACCCAACGGCAAAAAATATCTGCTCGCAAAAATTCAATACACACCGCAAGGCGGTTGGTTCGGCGGGAAATGGTATGTTGACCTTTTGAAAAAAGGTGTTACGGAAAAGTTTCTTGATATTACGTTGGACGTTTATAAAAATGTGCCGGAAATTCAGAAACAATTCGGTAAACGTGTTCCCGGAATTTTTACCGACGAACCACATCCCGCCGGTTCTTATGTCGGAACGTGGATTACTTGGAACGAGGAAATACCGGAGTTGTTTGAAAAACGTTTCGGTTATTCCCTGATTGATAATCTGCCGTCGTTGTCAAAAAATATCGGCGACTGGAAGAAAATACGTCACAATTATCATCAATTGATTCTCGACTTGTTTGTTGAACGTTGGGCGAAACCGTATTTTGAACGTTGCGAAAAATACGGTCTGGAATTTACGGGACATTATTGGGAACACGGTTGGCCCAACACATCGCACGGTCCCGACAATATGGCAATGTACGCTTGGCATCAACGTCCGGCGATTGGTTTGTTGATGAATAATTACAACGATAATTCACCAAACGCCCAATTCGGTAACGTCCGCAGTGTGAAGGAGTTGGCATCGATTGCGAATCAAATGGGACATTCGCGGACACTTTCGGAGAATTACGGAGCGGGCGGTTGGGATATTCGTTTTGAAGATTTAAAACGGCTCGGCGATTGGTCTTACGCGTTGGGCGTCAACACGAACAACGAGCATTTATCTTACGTAACAATTAAAGGCGCACGAAAACGCGACCACCCGCAATCATTTTCGTATCACGCTTCATGGTTTGAAGGCTATCATGTTCTTGCGGATTATTTCACGAGATTATCGTACATGCTTTCTCAAGGTCGGCAAAAAAGCCGTGTTGTAATTATTGAACCGACAACAACCGCATGGATGTATCAAGGCGATCCGAAACTCAATGAAATTGGTCAATCATTCACCGATTTTTTAACATCAATGGAAAGAGTCCGGTCTGTCCATCATGCCAAACCCGAATACGATCTTGCTTCGGAAGATATTATTAAACGTTTCGGAAAAGTGGACGGAAAATATTTTATCATCGGTCAGGCAATCTATGAAAAAGTGATCTTGCCGCCAATGATGGAAAACCTGAATCAGTCAACTTTGGATATTTTGGCACAGTATAGTGAAAGTGATGGTACAATAATTTGTACGGGAACTGTTCCAACATATATTGACGGTTGTAAAGTAAACAATAAATCTGACTCTAAAAATGCAACACTTATTAAAAAATTATCGGAACGTTACGGCTCAGTTAAAAAAACAGTTTCTGAGGTAGTTGCAGAGGTCAGTGTTTTATCTGAACAACGGCGTGATGATTATTTTCGATTGAGGACAGACGACGAATCTGCTTCGTCGGTTTTCTTTCATCGCCGACAACTAGATGATTGCGATATTGTTTTTATTTGTAATACAAATCTCACGAAGACGGCAAAAGGTGATATTGATGTTATTCACAATCAAATTGAAGAATGGGATTTAGTGACAGGCGAAATAAGACCGCTCAATTTGTCGTTAGGAGGATTGGTCCGTATGCCCCATATTCACTATTTTTATAAATTTGAACTACCTCCGGCAGGAAGTGTTCTTTTGGTGCTTTCAGAAAAAACCGGTATAAAAAGGAAAGAAATCGAAACAAATAAAGACGAGAAATCTTCACCAATATCGAAAGAAGTTAAACCGCCGACGAACCCATTAAAGCAGCAACGGTTTGATTCTTTGATTATTAAAGATAATTTTGATGCAAAAACTCAAAAAAACATCACTCCAATACCTGCGTTGAATTCTGAAACGAAAGTTCGTCGTCTTGAGGACAATGTTTTGACGTTGGATTATGTTGATGTGAAGGTTGGCGATGAGGAGCGGAAAGATATTTACGCTTGGGCGGCAAACCGTTTTGTGTTTCAAAAACATGGCATGACAGCCGGCAATCCTTGGGATAATCAAGTTCAGTTTAAAGATGAATTGATTACGAAAAAATTCCCGGAAAAGAGCGGTTTTGAAGCAGCCTATCATTTTACGTTGCGTGAATCAATTCCAAATAATCTTGCAATTGTGATTGAACGTCCCGATTTGTACAAAATTTATTGTAATGACAAAGAAGTCAACGCAATTTCGGGCGCGTGGTGGCTTGATAAATCGTTTGGTAAAATTGATTTGTCCGGTGTTGCGAAAATCGGTGAGAACAACGTCAAAATTGTTGCGCAATCGATGACGATTGAACATGAACTTGAACCGGCTTATTTGCTTGGCGATTTTTCGTTGCAAAATGCGGAAAAGGGATTTATTGTAGTTCCTCCGCAGGAATTGTCAATAAATTCGTCTGAAGTTTCCAAAACTTCCCGTCACAACGAAGAACTTGAACGTGTTGCGTGGCTTTCGGCGGGAGTTGGTTTTCGTCCCAATAAACCGGCAATGGCTGATCGTTCACCGACATTGGAATTTGATTTTGGTCGGGAACAAAAAGTTGATGCGATTCGGATTTGGAATTATAACGAACAAAATTTGAAACAACGCGGTGTGAAAACGGTTGAGATTAGCGGTCTCGGTAAAGTTGATTTACCGATAGGCGACGGTTCGTCTCATGAATTATCGTTTCCGTCTCCGCAAACGTTAAAAACAATTTCGTTCAAAATTCTCTCAAATCATAACGGCGTAACCTATCCGATTCCCGAAAACGTCCAACCGAAAGACAATGGTTTTGTCGGACTGGCGGAAGTTCAATTTTTGACGAAGGAAAACGGTGAACTTACGTTGATTAATAATGTTATCGCCAATGCGTCGAGCGAGTTGGTGATTGATTCTCACAACCGCAAGGCGATATATCTTATTGACAATAGCGGTTTCGATTCGATCAAATCGGCGTGGAATCAACAAGGGATGCCGTTTTATTCGGGCAAGGTTGAATATTCAAAGACGTTTGAAATTGAGAAAATTGATTCGTCGAAAAAATATATGGTACAAATTTCAGCAAAATTTCCGTACACTAAGATAAATTCGGGCTGGTACGGTTCGACGGCACAAATTGTGGTCAATGGTCAATCGGCAGGATTTGCGATTTCCACACCGTATGGTGCTGACATTACGAAATTTATCAAGAGCGGGAAAAATGAGGTTGCGGTAATTATTTATGGAACGCCGAAAAATCTATTGGGTCCGCATCACGCCGGAACATTGCGCGGCAGTGCGTGGCCCAACGCCTTCCACCGCGCCCCCGAACACCAACCAAACGGCGCAGCCTATGATACAATCGGTTACGGGTTATTTGAACCGTCCGGATTGTTTTGTTGGGAATTAGAAGAGGTTGTGGGGTTTGGATTTTAGGCAATTATACTATGTTAGGGTTTTATTCGGTATTTTTTCAAGTTTCTAAATAATTATTTTCTGGATTGATCTGAAAAACCGAATAGCCCGACAACATGGTTTTATTTTCGTAACCGCAGGTCTTTGACCTGCGGTTACAAACCAATGAAACCATTGCCCGAAGAGCAGGATTTTAAGCCGTTGCCGTGTTAAGTTCTGCCTTTCAGGCAGTCGGCTGTTTAGTGTTACACCGCAGGACAAAGACCTGCGGTTATGAAAATTAAACCCTATCGGGCTATTCCGCTTTTTGTACCTATTAAGTAAAAGTAAATAGTTATGACAACTTTTAACAAAAATTACACTGAATCGTTATAAAAATACCAATTTTATGACTAACACAGTATAATAACCGCCCCAAAGGTTGGCAATCATTATCAAAAAATCAGTACAAATGTTCCCAATGTTATCAAAATTCCTCCGATAATTGTTTTCACAGTTATTGTTTCTTTCAGCACAACGAAAGCCAAAATCATACCGATAACGATACTGAATTTATCAATTGGTATTACTTTTGACGCTTCGCCAATCTGCAACGCTTTGTAATAGCAAAGCCATGATAATCCGGTTGTTATGCCGGACAAGATTAAAAATAGTAAACTTTTGTAACCGATATTTGTGATCTCATAATGTTTTCCTGTTGCAAAAACAACCGCACAGGTCATTATCAAAACAACACCGGTACGAATTGCGGTTGCCAGATTTGAGTTTACGTTCTCAATACCGATTTTCGCCAATATGGAAGTCAATGCCGCAAATAACGCAGAAAGTAATGCCAATAATGCCCACATGATTTTATTTTAGTAATTTTAATTAAACTGATCACGTAAAAAATGGTTTCGCGAAATTTCATGTTATTTCTTTGTAATTATTCAGTAGAATTTTCATATTTTAATACGAAAAATTGGTAGGCAATTTATCAAAAACTTCGCTGAAGAGTCGCGCCGATTGACTCGGCATTGACACGAGAATCACTATAACACGGTGTCCGGTTTTTATCAATATATTGTTGATATTCTTGACATGTTATCGGATATTGATAAGATTGTATAATCACCGTTTGGGCGGTTGTATGAGCGATACTTAATCGTGACGTTATCAATTATTCTTTTCAATTTCCGTTCAAGATTTATTTGAGTTTATGCCGATTCTTATTGATCAACCGGTTGTTAAGCAGCCGCACCGAACACCGGAATTTACCGCACACGATAAGGAGATTCGAACAATTCTATGTCCGCAGATGGCTCCAATTCATTTTGCGTTGTTTCAGGCAGTTTTTGAGAATCATGGTTGTCGTTTTGAAGTGTTGCCTGAAGTTGATCGCGGAGCAGTCGAAGAAGGTTTGCGGTACGTTAATAATGATGTTTGCTATCCCGCAATTGTTGTTGTCGGGCAACTAATTCAGGCTTTGAAATCAGGAAAATATGACCCTGACCGAACTGCTTTAATGATCTCGCAAACATGCGGCGGTTGCCGGTCAACAAACTACGCCACCTTCCTGAAAATTGCCGCTGCCAAAGCAGGATTTCATCATGTACCGGTTATTCCGTTCAGTGTTGACATTGCCAACGGCAACACCAAAGGAATTAACGTTAATTACAAAATGCTGAAAAAGATGTTTCTTGCATTTTTGTACGGTGATTTATTACAAAAACTTTCCAACTCTTGCCGTCCTTACGAAACAGTTCGCGGGTCTGTCAACGCTTTGGTTGAAATTTGGATCAACCGGTTGCGGAAGGCAATACTGAGTAACGAAAAACATCATGTTGCAGATTTCGCCGCTCGGATTGTTCATGATTTTGATACCATCGAACTGACCGGAGAACGAACACGTCCACAAGTGGGAATTGTCGGTGAAATTCTTGTCAAATATCATCCCGGAGCCAATAACCATTTAATTTCCCTGATTGAACAGGAAGGCGGTGAAGTTGTTGTTCCGAATATTCTTGATTTTATGTTATACTGTTTGACTTCTGATGAGCAACGAAAACGGTATTCGCATGTTCCTTTTCTTGCCGGATTGAAAAGTTCTGCCGGAGTTTGGCTGATTGAACGTCAACGAAATAAGATTCGAAACATTCTCCAAAAGAGCCGTCGATTTGCTCCAATGGGAACGATTCGACATCTGATTCAGTTAGCCGAACCGATTGTTTCGACATGCAATCACACCGGCGAAGGTTGGCTTCTGACTGCCGAAATGGTCGAACTGATTGAAGAAGGTATTCCTAATATTGTTTGTGTTCAACCCTTCGGCTGCCTGCCGAATCATGTTACGGGAAAAGGCGTTCTGAAAGAATTACGTTCTCGTTACGCCAATGCAAATATCACGACAATCGACTATGACCCCGGTTCAACAGAAGTCAATCAACTCAACCGAATCAAACTGCTCATGGCAGTTGCGTTGCGGAATTTGCCGAAATGAAAACAAAAAAACGATTCTCATTTACGTTCGGAATAACCTGTCAGCAAAGTTTTTAATGAATTGCCGACATCTTTTCGTGTATTAAGGCATATAAGACAATCATAAGGTGGGCAACCGTTCGCTGAACGGTTGCGTCGGCGTACTCGCCGACTGGGAATCAGATTAACGATGGCAAATGGTGTTTTTTCCTTCCGTTTTGGAGTCAATGCCTTGTCAACGATGAATCCTTACGGGAACATTTAATTTGAATAAATGTTTTTTGAGTTCTGGAATTGTCGTTAATCCTGTGTGCAAAATTCCGGCAACAATGGCAGCATCAGCATGAGCAAGAACAAAAGCATCACGAAGATGTTCCGCAGAGCCTGCTCCTCCTGACGCGACAACCGGAACTCCAACCGCTTTGGCAATTCGCCCCGTAATCTCCAACTCAAAACCTGTTCGCGTTCCGTCCGCATCAACCGAATTGACTACAATCTCTCCCACTCCTAAATCAACCGCCCGCTTCGCCCATTCAACAGCGTCCAGACCGCTTCGTTCCCGAAAACCATGCGTCGTAACTTCATAACCGCTAGGAAAGTTCAACAAATCAGTTGTCGCAATCGGGTCCATTCCAAGAACAATACATTGCCGACCAAAAGCTTTGGCTCCTTCGGTAATTATTGCCGGATTCCTGACCGCAAGCGAATTGACAGAAATTTTTTCCGCACCGGCATTGAGTACGTGTTCCATGTCCGCGAGCGAGGAAACCCCGCCACCCACCGCAAACGGAATCCGAACCGCCTCCGCCACACTCCGAACCATCTCAATATCAATCGGACGACGTTCCGCTGACGCCGTAATATCATAAACAACCAATTCGTCCGCCCCATCTTCATAATATTGATACGCCATCTCCACCGGATCACCTAAATCAATATTGTTCTTAAATTTGACCCCCTTCGTTACACGACGCTTTATCACGTCAAGACAGGGAATAATACGGCATTTCAACATGGTCGGAATTATGGAAAATCAGCAGACATTACAACTTTCAAACAAAACAAAAATATTGGATTATTTTCCGTTTTCTGCTTACTTTGTCAAGGGAACTCTCTGTAGGATTTATTTTATTTAGATGAATCATGAAGGTGAGTTATTTATCAAAAGAATCAAAAGACCCGCGGGGCGGTCGCGCCGGTTGAGTCGTTATTGACTCCAACAGGCAATGTCTTACCTTTTTTGATAGCAGAATATTTATGAAGGACATACCGATTGGAGTCAATAACGACTCAACCGGCGCAACCCTTCAGCGAAGGGATTGCCCACGCGGTGGGTTGTTACACATTGCCCCTAAAGGGACGGAAGAAAAACTTGTAATCTTACGTAGGGAAGTCTTGTTTTTTGGTTCGATACGCATAAAATTAAAAACTTGAAAAATTTGTAGTTCGTATTGTATCCGGTTAATTGCCTATTTTCCTGCTTACTATTCCTAAACCCTGAACTCTAAATCCAATCCCCAACCAACACAGACCACCGAAAAAAAAATGAAATTCCGCCAAACGTAAAATGAAAATGATTAACCGGATACCGTATAACTATTGTTCCTAACGACAGCAGTAATATGATGCAAAGTTCGAATCCGAGTCTTTATCGTGATGAATTTATTCTTGGTCTTGTAGAAAGCGAATTGAATGAAACGCTTTACAAATCATGGGGGCAATCTCTTGCTCGAATGTTGCCGGCGGGTTCAAAATTCCTTGTTACGTCGGATTTTCGCCAAAGTTCGGAGTTGTTCAAAACGGCATTAGTGGATGGGTTGCTTTCAAACGGCATGGACGTCTTTGATTTGGGCAATGTTCCAACCAATCTGGCTTCTTATGCCATTGATTTAGTTCCGGCGAACGCTTCCGCCAGTGTAACCGGCGGCAACTTCGCTTCTGTCTGGAATGGGTTACGCTGGATCATTCCTAATTGTTCCTCTTCCATTGCCATGCAGATTGACCAACTTCGCGATGAAATGAAATCGCCTCCCGAATCTTTCGTAACAACTCGCGGAAATTACCGGACGAATAACATCGTACCAACATGGTGTCGTTTTTTGAAGGATGTTTGGTACGATACACAACAAATTCCTTTGAAAATTATTCTCGATCCGATGTACGGCAATTGGGCTCCTTTCGCACAAGAAGCGTTACAGACTTGCTTTTCGCAAACGTCTTTCGAATCAATTCATAACGAACCCAAAGAAGATTTCGGCGGAATGATTCCGGCATCACGACGTTGGAAATCATTATCGACGTTGTGTTCCGAAGTTGTTCGCCGCCGTGCCGATCTGGGAATCGCCCTTGAAGCCGACGCTTTTTCTTTTGCACTTGTCGATAATCTCGGTCAACCGTTGCTTTACGAAGAAATCACTTGGATCGTATTACATTATTTGCTTGGAGAGGCAATAAACGGAGAAGTTTTTCTTCACGATGTCAATTGTTCGGAAAAAATTATCGCCGAAGGTATTCGGTTGGGGGCTTCGCCTTGTATCGTCAAAAATTCCCATCTTGCGTTTCTTTCCAAAATGCAGGAAACCAATGCGTTAATTGGATTTGGTTTTGACGGGAGTATTTATTTTCGTGGTGTTCGCGGAAGACGTATTGTCGTATTTGCGATTTGTTGGTTCCTCGATTATTTCACAAGCCTCAAAATGCCCCTTTCGGAATGGCGAAAACGATTTCCGGCATTTTACGCAACTCCAGAACTTCGTACACCGCTGGTTTCTTTAGAAGAAATAATTCCGCGTCTTTCCGCGGCATGGTCATGTTCTCCGTCTTCGACATTGGAAGGAGTTCGGTTTGTTGTTCCCGGCGGGCGTATCCATGTTCGTCTTATTTCGGATTTCGCCCAATTAGGTTTTCATTTCGAAACAGACCACCGATCAAGTTTACACCGAATCTTTTCAGAATGTTGCCGTGCTTTGGAAGGTCTGGATCACCTCTCCTTTTTCCTAAAAGAAGGATTGGCAAACTGGCGGTAAAAAAATATTTCTGATTCTACCGTATTAGGTGTCCAAGCATTGACAAGTTCGTTTTAAACACGCAACACACGAAAAATCGTGAAAGAGGTGGGCGATCCGTCCGTTGGACGCAAAAGTATCTACACATTTTTTACAAAGTTTGGCAAGCATTTTTTTTAGTAGGGAGCGTAGTTTTGTGATTTGGTTTTAGGTCGCCTCCTCTGGAATCCAGATAATCGAGTATTTGTAGTAACAAAAATAATCCCGAAAGCAATATCCCCGCGGTTGGTGGTCTGCCGCGTTTTCGGCTTTTGCCGCTTAGTTGTGTCAATACTTTTTTGAGTTCTTCCGCTTC
>JAISBG010000544.1 GCA_031266315.1 Planctomycetaceae bacterium
GGCCTTTACTGTTCCCAATGGCAAAGAGTGCGGTTCGGGCGTTGGACGCAATGCAGCAGGTTCTCAAACAGGAACGGCAACTCAATATCAACGGTTTTATCGTAACCGGAGCATCAAAACGCGGTTGGACAACTTGGCTTGCCGCCGCATCGAAAGACCCGCGAATTATTGCGATTGCTCCCATTGTGATCGACAATTTGAATATTCGGAAACAAATGGAATATCAAATTGAAACATGGGGCAATTTCAGTCCCAGTATTAAAGATTATACGGATCGGAATCTTGTTCAAAAAAACGATAACGATTTTTCGGAGTTCAAGGAGCGGCTCTGGAAAATGATTGATCCGTATTCTTATCTCAACCGAATGACCTTGCCCAAACTTTTGGTTCACGCCACCAATGATCCTTATTGGACGGTTGATGCCGCAAAGAATTATTGGAATGATATTCCCGGTGTTAAATACATTCTGACTCTTCCGAATGTCGGACATGGTCTTGACAACCAGTTGCCCAAAGCCATTCTGACAATTGCCGTGTTTGCGCGTTACGCCGCTAACGGTAAGAATTGGCCCCAGATGAATTGGAAACTTGAAGAACAAAATTCCCAGTATGCCGTAACACTTAAAACGGAAATACCGGATTACCGAACCAAAATCTGGTCGGCTGTTTCTGAAACAAAAGATTTCCGTCAAGCCAAATGGTCTTCAAAATCAATTGGTAATGAATTACCGGACGCTATTGTTATTCCCAAACCTGCGTCGGGACATATTGCGTTTTATGTTGAAATCGAGTCGAAACAATACGGATTGCCGTTTTCTCTGACCACTCAGGTTTGGCGGTTTTAGAACGTCAATAAATTTCACGGCTCTAATTTGTTATAAAATATTAGTTTATGTTTCGTGCTTATACATTGTTTGAAGTGCTGATATCGCTTGTTTTGATGACGGTCATTTTGATGTTCGTTACGATGGCGATTGATCTTTATCTTCGGCAAATGGCGGTGAATCGGACGGAAGTTGAAGAATCACAACTCGCGCGTGCCGTGTTGGAAAAGATAGCGCGGGATATTCGTTCTGTT
Organism: Planctomycetaceae bacterium; assembly: GCA_031266315.1. Taxonomy (GTDB): domain Bacteria; phylum Planctomycetota; class Planctomycetia; order Pirellulales; family Thermoguttaceae; genus WRKP01. Next base: position 1,079 of record JAISBG010000544.1, read on the forward strand.
ATTGTGGCGGTTCGGGAAGAGCAACTTGAAGTTGATACGGAATCTCTCACATCGCTTTTCGGTTTTTCCACTGATTTGAGTGCGTCGGGGATTGCCGACACGGTAACTTCCGACACCACAACAGGGCAATCCGAACAATCAGAGCAAACGGAAATTTATGGAACAATGCCGGGAATTTACGGTGATTCCGAATGGATTCAGATTGACACGACTCTTTTGCCGCGAGGTGAAATGTATGGTTCGCGGCAAGTGCGGAATTTTGGTATTGCCGACCGTTTGAGTCCGTCGAAAACGATTCTTTATTATCTTGGCAATGAAACGGGGCAAATGACCGGATCGGACGATCCGCGATATGAACCGGATCAACTGATTGGTTCATTGGGGCGTTCGCTTGACAAGACCGCTGTCCGTTATGGTCTTTTCCGGCGTCAATTTGATCGGTTTGTAACACAATATGCGGTCAACGAAGGGCTTGAAACAGAATATGAACAGTATGATGAACCGTTGGCACCGGAGGTTGAATGGATTGAGTTTGCTTACTTTGATCCGACAGCTGGTCAGGAAGGTTCAACGGGAGATTGGGTCGAATACTGGGACATGGACGAACGCCAAATGCTTCCGACGGCGATACGAATTACTGTTGCCGTCAGGAAACAATCGTTCGGACAATCTGTTTTTTCATGGTCTGATAACGGTACAACAATTCCGACAATTATCTATTCCCTCGTAGTACCCATTCCCGTAACTATCGAAATCCCCGAAACTCAAGAAGAAGAAATAACAAATTAAGATGGATTAGTTAATAGTTATACATTGAACGGTTACTACTTGACATTCCAACGACAAACTGTATAGTTTTTTATGCGTTGGGAGCACTAAGCAAACTTTCACAATTAACTTTGAATTATTATGAAAAGGGCATTTACTCTTGTTGAATTACTGGTTGTGATTGCGATTATCGGTGTTTTGATTGCGTTGCTGCTTCCCGCTGTTCAGGCGGCGCGGGAAGCGGCACGGCGCATGTCTTGTACCAATAATTTGAAGCAATTCGGTATCGCGGTACATAATTATCACGATACCACTGAAAGTCTTGTACCGGAAAGTTTCCACGATTCGACGAATGATTGGGCGGAAAAAACCGTAAGTTTTCGGGTACGTCTTTTGCCGTTTATCGAACAGTCGTCAATTCGTGCAATGATTGCCGAAAAAAATGATTTTACAGATATTGAATTGTTATCCCAACATAAAGTTTCGTTTTTTCTTTGTCCTAGTTGTTCGGATGTCTATCAAAATTTTACAGGTTCTCCTGATCCGGATGGAAAATTTACGTCTCATTATTTTGGAGTTGCCGGTTCACTTGGAGTCAATCCCGCAACAGGAACTCAATATAGTACCGATGCATTGAAAACATCTGCATCTTATTATGGAACAGGTCCTTTTGCCAATACCGGAGCCATCTTCTACAACAGCCGCATTACTCTTGCCTCTGTTACAGATGGAACATCAAACACATTCTTAGCCGGTGAAATTTCGTGGAATGATTATGGCGGTTATCTAAACTGGACTCGCGGCACGGCACCAAACGATGGTAGTGTTCCCAGTGTTCCAGTAGGTAGTCTTGCCGGTACCGCTTTGACCAGTGTTAAAGGTATTGCTGAAAACTGGTCAATCAATGCGGGAAAACGGCTTGAACCGCTTGCTACTATTTCGCAGGCGTATTGGGACGAATCAACAAAAACATTGTCATCTCCAATTGCATTGAAAGCCGGTTCTGGTGTTGATACAGATTATACGAGTGCTGG
>JAISBG010000659.1 GCA_031266315.1 Planctomycetaceae bacterium
AATACATTGACACATCGCGGGTTTTGGTTTTCACGCTTGTTTTGACGCGAATGAGCGGGATAGTGATGATGTCGCCGGTGATTGGCGGCTCGGATATTCCGGTTCAGGTTCGTGCGTTGTTTGCTTTTACTCTGACACTGCTAATCATGCCGTCACAATGGTCTGTCATCATTGCAGAACCAAAAAATCTGACCGCCTATGCGGTTTTGATTGCGGCAGAACTTGGCGTCGGACTTTCATTGGGACTCGGTTTGAATCTGTTTTTTACGGGTGCTTCAATGGCAGGAGAATTAATCGGTCAGATTGGCGGTCTGACCGCATCACAAATTTTTGATCCGATTTCCGGCGATCAAACTCCGTTATTGTCCCGTATGTTCCAATATTTAGCGGTTACCGTTTTTGCGGCTGTGGGCGGTTTGCATGTTTTGGTAACATCGCTTTTGGATACTTTTGAAACCTTGCCGCCGGGCGAAGCCGTGTTTCAACCAACAATTGCGTACTCTCTTATTAAAATATTAGGATTGAGTTTTAATTTATCAATTCGTATTGCTGCTCCGGTTATGGTGGCGGTATTGGTCGCAATGCTTGTGATGGGACTTTTGGGAAAAACATTGCCGCAATTGAATTTGATGTCGGTTGGATTTGGTGTTAACAGCGTAATCATGTTCGCGGTTATGGCACTTTCGCTCGGAGCGGGTATCTGGTGTTTTCAAGAACGAATCGACGATGTTTTTCAACTCCTTTTCAGCGGTCTTCATGCCGGTGTCGAACCGTGAATCATATAAATTGATATTTTTGTTAATTGAATAAAATAATCGTAAACGTTTTCGATTGGTTTCAATTAGGAATCAAAAAGGGGTATATTTATGAGTTGGCGATTTTTGGGAATGTGTGTTGTTGGAATTTCTTTATTATTAGGCGGTTGCGGCGGAGAAAATATTTTACCGTCTCAACCGGTTGCCAATGTGTCAACAGCAGAAACTGTGACAACACCAGATACCGGTTTACCGGAAATATCGGACACAAGAGCAATTGTTTCGAGATTTATGACCGCCATGCTTCATGGGGAAAACCAAACAATTCGTACACTTTTGACGCCCGCAGCACGGCAAAAAGGGGAGGAAATGGGAATATTTTTCACACCCCAAACCACTCACACGGCATCCTTTACCATTGATCAAACCATTCCGCAAGGTGAAAACTGTGTTTATGTTTATACCACGCTAACCGATTTGAACGAAAAAGGAGAAAATGAATCAGTGGAAATTGTTTGGATTGTTACAAAAAAAGAGGAAGGCTGGCGTGTTTCCGGTGCGGCGGCGGCGTTATTTGACGGTCAAGATAAAACTCTTCTCGATTTTGAAGACCCGGAAGCGGCTCAAAACGCTATCTCTGTTGCGGAAATTCAACATCTCGACGCAAAACGCTATTGAAATGTTCTAATTAATTCCTGTTACGCACGAGATGGAGAGTTTTAGTGATGGTCATGATTTTGTTGAAGTGTTCTCAACCCCGCAGGGGTGTGATGTGCATAACCGGCGGTGGAACGAAGCGCAACCGCCGGACTATTGCCGCACGCTATCAAAAGTCCCGCAGGGACGAGATTATCAAACATTGATCAAAAAATTATGAAATTATCTCGCCCTTGCAGGGCTTTGTTGGGGATAAGTTTCGAGCCGGCGGTTGCGCTTCGCTTCACCGCCGGTTATGCACATCACGCCCCATGCGGGGCTACGGAAAATATTTTTTGACAAATCTTTTGACAAATTTTTGTCTTTTCTGCCTATCATGCGGGACATCAGTTATTTCTTTATTTTATGTATTTTAATACGGCAATATCGACCAATTCCGGCAGACCGCTTTCTCCAAGATAACGCCAAGGACGAACCGAACCAAGTTCCCACGCTTCTTCAAAATTCAGCCAACCGTTACGAACAAGCGATTCGATCATTCTTCGAAGCGACATTGCCGAACCAGCCATTAAATTTTCGTTCTCCGCCATGGAAAGCCGTCCTTCCGCCGTCAGAATAACATCACCGCCAATCAATGACCGGTAACAATCCGGTTTCATTCCGGCAAACATGGTACTATCGCTTACCAAAAATGCTTTTTCGCGTTTGACGTTAATAATCGTTTGAAAAATATCACGGGAAAGATGAAAACCATCACCAATTAGTGAAACCCAAAGCCGATCTTCCGCGAGTTGCGCCCAAATCGGATTCGGATGACGCGCCAACCGTTCTGGAATACCGTTACCAAGATGTGTTGAAAGTGTTGCTCCGGCATCGGTTGCCTGAGTAATTTCTTTTTGTGTTGCCATTGTGTGACCAATCGCAACCCGAATCCCAAGTCCGCAAACCTCTTCAACAAATTTTGCCGAACCTTGCCATTCAGGAGAAAATGTCAGTAATTTAATTTTGTTCTGAGAAATATTCTGTATATGACGAATCCGGTCAATATCCGGTGCGCAAATCCATTGCAACTCATGCGCTCCCCGTGCTCCGGCAACCGGCGAAATAAAAGGACCTTCCAAATGAAGACCAAGAATAGTTGCCCCCGAAGAATTATTCGCGGCAAGAATTGTTCGGGCTAACGATTCGATCACCTCAAAATCATTCGTAACCAAAGTTGGCAAAAACGCAACCACACCTTCCGCATAAAGAAGCCGACACACTTCTTCAACCTCTTCCGTTTGAAGTGTCAGGCTGTTGAAATCAATTCCGGCAAAACCATTGACCTGAAGATCGACCAAACCAGAAACCTTCATGTTTTGTAACTGTTAATAAAATAGTTGATAAAAGAAAAATAATAACTCATATTACGCAGGGGGCTACATATCAGTTCAAATAGGGTTTGTATTTTGTAGCTGTTCACGAAAAGTCAGAATCAAGGTGATGATATTATTCGTTCACGATTCCTAAATCCTAAATCCTAAGTCCTACGGACTAAAGAATCATGAGCAAACAATTCACCTTTTACATTGATTCTTCGCGAACGGTTACAATTTTTTTGCCCAGTCATCTAATACATCTACAATCTTTTTGAGGTGTTCTTCGGGAGTAAACTGTTCCCATGAATCGAAAGAACTAAAAGTACCTGTTCGAGGCTTTGTTGTCGGGTAATTATTTTTATTAAAAGGTCCTGACACTCCAGCCATCCAACCGTCTTCCGCAGCCCAATGCGGCGGGTTGGTTTTAAATTTGAAAAGAAAATATTCAATAATGCTCTCCTTTGTTTCAAATTTAAAAACATTTTCCAGTATTATTTCGTCGGGAGCCGTTCCCAATTCCGTAGGAAATATTAACCAATTCACCATAGCTGATTTCGCCAATTCGTCTTGAACCTTATATTTTTCAGGGAACAATGACAATTTATTTTGTTCCTCTAATAATTCAAACAACCATAGACGCATCTCATTATCTTGTGCAACAAATTCAAAATATTTTTCGTCAACTTTTGAAGATTTCGTTAAGAGTGATTTTATTGCAAAGAATACAAGTTTTGGATCTTTTGAGTCAAGATAATTTAGTAATATTTGTTTAAACGGTTTGTTTTCATGATTCAGATAACCCAATAAATCCAGTATCAATGCTAAATCACACCGAAATTGATTATACTCATCTTCATAAAACCAATTGAACTTGGACGTATCTAAATGGAGGTCTGCATTTTTTTGTTCAGACTGTTTCACATAATTAATAATAAAATCTACATGTTTATCACTGACCACATTACTATTGATTTTATTGTTTTGCAAATAAGTTAAAGTAATGAGAAGTATGTTATAGAATAAGTTTTGTATTTCTAGGTAATCGAAAATACGCGGGAAAATGTTTTCTGCTTGTATCAATTTGGACTCCCATCTTCGTAGCGATAAATAATCATGAGGTTCATTATTAAAAGAGTCCAGTATTTCAAAAAAAAACTCTACGGCTTCTTTTGAGTCAATATTTGTTAAAAGAAGTAATATTGTTTTCTTTACGGATTTTGCTGCATTTTGACTTATGTTGAGAAGTTCAGGTACCATATCAGGATATTCACAATCTTGTAAGCAATAGAGTAGATACACTTGAATACGTTCAATTTCTGCATCTTGATTTTGGCAATTCAAAATTTTAATAACTTCAATAGCATCTGATTCTTTTTTAATTCCCGTTTTCTTGATTATCTCTA
>JAISBG010000565.1 GCA_031266315.1 Planctomycetaceae bacterium
GTATGTGTTGTACGAATTTTGCGGAAAAGTATTGGGACAGCCGAGACTTTTCCTTATTATTTCTTAACTCTTCCCTATATCCTGCCCCCCCCCCCCTGACTTGCCCATTTTAACATTAGATTTGTCACCGAATTGTTCAGAATGTTTTTCGGTGAATTTTTCGAAGCGTTTTCAACATAGTTTTTCATTTTCATGTTCCTTATTTTATAAGGTTGTATTGAAATCATCGCGAAACATTTACCGAAAAACAATACGGCAAAAATAGGTATAGCTATTGAATGAGATTCAAATATTATAATAAACAATACCGGATGTAAAGAGAAATCTTTGATTTTTAAAAATAAGTAATTACTCAGTGGAATTTTCGTTAAAAGCCTAACTCGCCGCGTTGCAACGGGCTGGGCTTATATTGTCCTTGCAGTAGGGTTGCAAGTTTTTTATGTGGTTACAAGGCTATACTCGCCAACCTTATTTTTCTGACTAACCAACCTCATTACCTTATTGGTCATTTTTAATGAGGTAATGAAGTCAGGATATTTTTTGCCGTTTTTGCTACTGAAGTTGTTTTTGTTAGAAAAATTAAGTTGCCGCTAGATTGTTTTTTTCCGTAACAGGAACAGTCCGGTGAATCCTTAAAAAATACCAATTCTATGGCTCACACAGTATAGGAAAGGAAAAACCGCTTGCACTAAAATTTCTATTGTGTAAGATAGATTGTTGAATTCATTGAAATTGAGTACGTCTGCAAAACACTAAGAATCGAAAAGTTCACAGACCAGCGGTTTATCCGAGTGAACTTTTAGGAATTACGCAAACAGAAGAGGCGTTGCTCCCGTAATGGGGGTACCGCGTTCGTTTGTGTGGATGATTTTCGCGCGCGTAAACTTTGCGCACCCGCTTTGGTCGGCGGGGAAAATTATCCTTCTTGGTGTTACGTGGTTGCCCCTTTTCTTTGTGATTGTTCTAATCGTCGTCCAATTAATGTCCAATAATAGTAAACGATACAATTATCGCTATGAATTTACGTCTTTTCGAAATACGGAATAAAATAGACAACCTTTTACATCAGGTAAATCTCCTGCGGGCTGAAGAATGGTCAATCATTCAGTTGTCAATTCCTAAAACGGAACTTTGTGAAGAACCACTCGATTTTAACGATACGGATAGAGTGATTCGCTGGAAATACGGCACAATTCGAGTTGGTCCGAAAATGTACCGTTTAGTCAAAACTCTTTGGGACGGCAAAAGGCATCGGGCAACAATCGAAAAAATTGAACAGACCGTGTGGAATGTCGGGGCTCCGAAAAATTTATTTGTTGACCGGCATACCATCTTTACACTGATTTGCCGCACACAAAAGGAACTGGAAAAGAATAAATTTCCATACGAAATCATCACCGGAAAAAATTTTTCTACCCAAGAAATAAAAGGGTTTCGGCTGATTTATGCGCCGCGCAAAAAAAATAATTAACGCGAAAAAAACTCACCGGTTATAATACGCCGACTTTTCCGACAACATCGTAATGATGGACGTAATAACTATTCCGTGTAATTTTTGTTAAAAGTTGTCATAACTATTTACTTAACCGGTATAAAAAGAAGTCTAGCCCGATAGGGTTTAATTTTCATAAAAGATATGCGGTTACCAAAATAAAGCCCTATCGGGCTATTCGGTGTTTCAGATCAATTCGGAAAATAATTATTTAGAAACTTGAAAAATACCAAATACAACATCAACACACTTTAATCACTTCATTTGAAAGGAAACCAAAAAATGAAACGTCATTTACTTTTTCTTGTTATTCCCGTTATTCTTTGTTGTTTCGGAATTTTAGAATCAACAATGTGTTTTGCTCAACTTTCTGTGAAAGGATACGCACGGGACGAAACCCTCAAGGCGGCGCGTGCTGCTAATTTTAGTGCTGAACAAATAAAAGCGGTCAATGCGATCCTTGACCGTTACGAAAAAGAAGGCATTGAGATTGAGAAAGAGGTCAATAGAGTTCTTCCTAATTTGCCTTACACATCCGATGGAAAATCGGGGATACGGTCAATAGATAGGATTGAATTCCGAAGAAAAAAATTGGCAGTAATCGATCGTGCCTTTGAATCGGATTATAAACGTATTGCGAATTGGAAGGACGGCAAGAATCCCGATAACAAACAAGAACCGCAACAACAATCTCAGCAGAAACAACCGCAAACTCAACAGCCGTCTGAATCTTCTGCGGCAAAGAAAATCGCCAACGCCGATGAAGCCTTTCCGAATAATCCGCACGATAAACTCGATAAAATTCCGGGAATGAATCTTTCCGCCAATCAAAAAACACAAATCAACAAATTGCGGAAACAACGTCAGGAACAAATGAGTAAAACCGTTACAAGCATTAAAATACAAAAAATCCGAAAGAGTAAAATTTCAGTACGTAAAATTTTCGGTATTTTGAAATTTATTGCGTATCTTTTTAATTATCGGATTGAACGTTATCTTACGCCGCAACAGATTACTGTGTTGCGAAATTATCAGAGAGTTCCGATGGAAGTTGACCGGTTGGAGGATTTGCTTGGCGGTGCAAGTTCCGACGAGATTTTCCCAAGCCCCAACGAATCGGGAACAAAAGAATGGAACGATGGTCAATCCGCCGAAGAAACCGGTGAACGATTAACACGGACAAATTGGCAATCGTTTGAGGAATTCAAAACGTTACTGAATTTGAATGATGATCAGTTATTTGCTCTTGAAGGGTTGGACGCGGAAGCGAAAGCCGCAAACACCGACGCAACGGAGGCGATCAACGAAAAGATCAATATAACCGATGTTGATATTCGTAATATTTGCAACTTGCACGCGGAACGTTTTGCATTGGTCAATGATCGAATTCGTTCTAAAATGCAACGGAATCAAATAGAGAAATTTAATGTTCTGCAATTATTGTTGTTGGACGTGCTGGAATTTCCAGAGGCAAATAGGACTTCGTTTCGTTTATTTGAATTGTCCGATAGAGATACAAAAAATCTTAATGCGGCAATGATCTTTTTTGTACTGAACAGAACTAATTTGAAAATGTTGACGGAACCGAATAGTGTTACCGTTGAACAGCAGAAAAACGCACAAAAAGCATTGGAACAAAAAGTTAAATTGCAACTACCGCAAACCGGCATCAATAAATGGGATAAAATCGTTGCAGAAAACGAAAAACTCATGAATGCAATTCGGAAGTATAAGGAAAGATAAACAAAAGGTAACCGTTCACGAAGTATCAAAGTAAAGGTAATGTATTTGCTCACGATTTAGTCCGTAGGACTTGCACATGGATAACCCCGTGCAAACGAAGTGCAGCACGGGGTATTGAGTAATACGCCTCCCGCCAACGAACTGCGTAGCAGTTCAACAGGAAAGATTTATCTTTGTCGTGAGCATGTTGAACTGCTACGCAGTTCCGTGTGTTGTGGTCGTGCAACCCCGTGCTACGTTGCACTTGCACGGGGTTATCCATGTTAAAGTCCTACGGACTTGGGAATCGTAATAATACCATCACCTTTATTTTGACTTTTCATGAACTGTTACGACAATTTTAACCTTTAACCTTTTTACAATTTCAACACTTTAGGAGACTATTTTATGTCAAATTTTGATCCTAACCAAAACTGTAACAATCAAACGGTTGTGATTGTTCAGGAAAGTCAAGGGATGTATGCCTTGCTGACTTTCTTTTTCAGCGGAGTCGGACAACTTTGTCAAGGGCGTTTGGGTGCCGGTACGCTTGTTTTTCTGTCCGATCTGATCGGGTTTATCCAATGTTTTTTTATCATTGGTATTCCCTTCCAGATTGTGAACCGAATCCTTTGTATTTGCGACGCTGCGCTGTACAAAAAGGATAAACCCAAAATGACGCTTGTGATTATCGGGCTTGTCGTCAACCTGATTCCGCTGATGTTACTGATATTCGGTCTCGGCGGCATGGCAGCAAGCGGACAATAAAAAACGTAATCTTTTGTAACAGCAGCGTTCCCGTTGACGCAATCGGAAGCGGGACGCATCTATTACATTAACGTATGCAAAACAGCCTCATTCAAAACAACGAAAGGAAACAACATTGATGTCTGTTATTGACCGTGTAACATTTGGCGGAGAACACAATGCGTTGGCGTGGAAATTTCCCAGCGATCAACTTTCCACCGCAACGCAAGTGATTGTCAACCAAAGTCAGGAAGCAATCCTGTTCAAAGGCGGGCAAGCACTTGATATTCTCAGTCCGGGAACACACACCTTGACAACCGGTAATATTCCGCTGTTACGGAATTTTATCAACTTGCCTTTCGGCGGACAAACGCCGTTTACTGCGGAAGTTTGGTATGTTGACAAGACGGTACGGCGCGATTTGAAATGGGGAACGCCCGCACCGATTCCGATCGTTGATGTAGAAATGCAATTACCGTTACATCTTCGTGCCAACGGGCAATGGGGATTGCGGATTACTGATACGCGAAATTTTATTACGCAGGTTGTCGGCGTGCAGCACAACAGCGATACTGTCCAGATTCATCGGTATTTCATCGGCGAAATTCAACAGAAATTGACCAATGTTCTCGGTGAAAAATTGTCACAAGTTTCTTACCTGAAAATTGCACAATATCTCAACGAACTTTCTGTTGCCGTTCAAAAAAGTATTACAACGGAGTTTATCCGATTTGGTATTGAGATTATCAATTTTAATATTGTCAGTATCAATGTTCCCGACGACGAGCAGAAACGGTTAATGGATATTCGTGCGGCTGGTCTGGACGAAGCGAACCGGTTACGGAATTTATCGGCGGTGGATCAAAATGTGTTACAGCGGGTTGGAATGCTGGACATCGGCAAAACGGCGGCGGCAAACGAAGGCGGCGGTGCAGCAGCGGGAGTTATGAATACGGTAATGGGCGCGGCAATGGCACTCGGTCCCGGTTTGCAACTCGGTCAACAAATGACCCAAACAATGCAGCCGCAGCAACTCCAAACACCCGTCGGCGATCCGGTCGAACGCCTTAAAAAACTTAAAAACCTGTTCGAAAATGAACTCATTTCCGAAACAGAATACAATACAAGAAAACAAGAAATTTTGAAAGAAATCTAATGGTATAATATTTCGTTTCGTATTGAAATATTTTTACAATAAACACTAACTATGCCAAAGCCGTTTTAAAATTCGCGAAGCTGAACACGGTAGCGTAACAGCGTGAAGCGGTTACTCGTGGGCGAAGCCTATTGCCTTACCGGCTACGGTATATAAAATAAAAATGCACTGGACAACTATTTTACGTCGGTATTATTTACCGGTCATTTTGTTGTATGCTGTTATTGCAACAACAATATTTGCCGTCGGATTACTCTTTTTTCCAGAAGGTCGCACGCAATTGTTCTGGCTGTCGCTTGGAATTGCCGAATTTTTGCTCACAATGCCGTTCATTGTCGTTACGTATCTGGTTTACCCGAATGATCAAAATGTGTACGGAAACCGAAGCGGAGCCATTTTGTCGATATTGTTTACCGGCAGTGTTGTTTATATTACGGTAATGTTTGCATTTCTTGCGGTCAATGCGTTTGTTGTTGATCTTGGTCTTGCGGGATTATCTGTTCAAGTGTTGCTGACAGCGGCGTTTGCGGTTTTTGCACTTTTATTGCAACTTGCGGTTGTCGGCGCGGAACAAGGTACGGAAACGTTTAAAAATCAAGCGGATTCGCCGGTGTTGCTTGCCGGTCTATTGCAATCGGCGGAACAAAAACTCGCCGCGTTCGGTAAACCGCCGGAAAATCAAAACGCTTTGAAAATGTTGCGCGAAGATTTATTGTACCAAATACCCAATACCGGCAAAATAACAACAAATCCGCAATATTTACAACTTGCCGAAAAAATACGTAATATTTCTGAAAAATGTTGCCAACCGGAAACCAATGAAGAAATATTACAAAATATAAAAACAGAAATCGAATTATTACGAACAGAAATCCCAATCATTCAACAAATATACCGTAGCCGGTAGGGGCGGTAGGCTTCGCCCTTGAGTTACCGCTTCACGTTGTTGCGCTTCCGTAATCAGCTTCGTGAATTTTAAAACGGCTTGAGTATACAACTCTAACACAGTATCCCCGCTGTTCCTTATATCCTTTATTAGAACAAAAAATCATTGATATTTATGTCTCAAAATCATACATGTCCGAATTGCGGAGCGGTTTTGGTTGTATCGGGTTCGCAGACGAATGTTGTTTGTGAGAGTTGCGGCGGTACGGTAACGATTCACGATTCCTACACGCAAGTCGAACTCGCTAAATTGCAAGCGCAACAAAAACGGCTTGATTGGAATATTCTCGTCGAGAAAAAGAAAACATTCACGGTTGAGTTGGAAAAACACAAGGCAAACATCCGTGATTTGAAAGATGAAGGCTTGGCAAATGACACCGTTTTACGAAACGAAATTGCCGAAGAAAAAACGAAGTCGTTGACGAATGGTTGCGGTTGCGGTTGTTTAACGATGGTGTTGTTTGCATTTTGTTCGCCGCTTCTCGGCAACAGTGACGGTTCAGGTTTACTTGTTTTGTTGGCGTTGTTGTTAGGAGTTATTATAACGATTAGATGTTTGTATCTTGCGTTTTTCAAGAAGCGGATTTTTCAAAACAAAAATAATACCGCAACAAAAATTGCCGAAGAACAACGCCTTTGCCAAGAACTTGAAGTCAAACTCAAAGAACTTGAATTGCAGATGAATTTGTAACTGTTCACGAAGTATCAAAGTGAATGTAATGTATTTTTCTGATTCTACCGGATTAGATGTTTTCCACCGGAATCGTGAAATTAAAGGTCAGCATCATAAGGTGGGCAACCTTTCGCTGAAAGGTTGCGTCGGCGTACTCGCCGACTGTGAATTAGAGGAACGACGGCAAATGGTGTTGCTTTCGGTGTTGGAGTCAATGCGAACTCAACCGGCGCAACCGCCCAGCGGGCGGATTGCCCACCACTTTTCGCGGTTAAAACCAACTTTTCAAGGCTTGGACACCTAATACGAGAGAATCAGGTATTTTTCATAACAGGGTTATCCCTATTCAAGTCCTACGGACTTGGGAATCGTTAACGAATAACATCATCACCTTTATTTCGCTTTTCGTAAACGGTTACTTTAATTTAATTTATTTTTTTACGAACCATGCCGAATATCATGAACTGTCCGTATTGTGGAAATCCGTTACCGGTAGATATTAATGTCGATGTAGTCTGTTGTGATGCGTGTCAAAATATTGTTACTGTAACAGATAGGGCGGTGCAAGCCGAAATGTCGCATCTCCGAACTGCCAATGAGTTAGACCGGATAAAAACGCTTAATGCACAAAAAAAGGCGTTGGCGGAAGAATGGGCGTTGGTTCACAACGTGATAGAGCGTTTGGAAAATTCGCTGGAGCGGGTGAATGATTTGCATGAATCGGCGGTTTATCAAGCCGAAAAACAAACCGAAAGCCGCAAAGGTGTAAAATATTTGACCAATGGTTGCGGTTGTTGGGTTATGTTTGTTCTTGCAGCCGGTATTCTGACGAATCTTGCGAACGGCAATACGACCAACCCTGTTGTGATTGGTATGATTCTTATTGTTTTGATAATATTGATGTTTACGGTAAACAAAAAATTCTTTGGCAAGGGAGAAGTGAAACACAATAATTTTATCTCGCAAAAACAAGACCTTGAACAACAACTCACCAAAGCAAAAGCAAAATCAACCGCCCTGCTCAAAACAAGTTCAGACATCGAAAAAGAATTACAAAAAGCAATGGGGAATCTCTCATAATTCATTTTTATGGATCATCCACCTCCAAAATTACCGATTTTTTACAACAAATTATAGTTAAACTTTTGCCCTATTTAACGTTACTTATTTTTCTGCCGATGTTATTGTTTCAACATCGGCAACTAATCACAATCTAATTCATAGGAGAAACTAATGAATTACAAAAAACCAACAACTTTTATTGCAACATTAATAGCAACTCTGTTTGTTATTCTTGTTCTGTATTTGACAGGCTGCGGAAATAGTGGTACGAATAATGACACCGCCGAATTTCAGAAAAAAGTTTGGGGCGACGCAGAAACAAACCAATCGTCCGACTCGTCCCAACCTTCATCTTCCGGTAAACCAAAAGCACCGGACGAAAAAGAGTTGAACGAAATCGTTAAAAAACAACTCTGGAAAGATTTCGTTTCGGATTTGCCGTTTGAGATTGTAGATGTTACGGCGAATTGGGTTGAGAAAAACGCTCAATCTTGCTCCGGCGATTTCTCCGTCAATTTGCGTGCGAAAGAAAATTTGTACGACTCCATTTCCGACAAAGAAGGTCTCGAAAAACTCGGCATCAAAAATCTTTACGAAGGCGAATTGAAATTAGCTGAAGAAAAAGCCTACAAATTGCCCGAACCGTACAAAACAAATTTTCGCAACGAATATCCTCAAGATCGATTGAGTAATTTTTATTTTGTCCATGTTATCCGCGCGAAAGGAAGTCCCGACAGTGCGGGCGGAGTGGTGGAATTATCGCGTTACGGAAATGAATGGAGTGCCAATGTAAGAATGAAAAAAGCTCCAAGTGTTGAACGCTGTATTCCCGAATCCGCCTTGAACGTAAACGTCAAAAAACTCGACGACCCCGAAACAAAAAAAGCCGTCGAAAATATTATTCAAAAACGAAAAGATTACGTTGAAAAAGTTGACGCAACTATCAACGATTTGAATAAAAAACATG
>JAISBG010000568.1 GCA_031266315.1 Planctomycetaceae bacterium
CGAATTATAGTGATCAAAGAGATTCTCGATTTTGTTGCCAAAGTTTATGCCGCACGCGGTAAACGGTTGGAAACCGTAGAAATTTACGAAGCAGTAACCCCTTTATTGAGAGAAAGGACAGAAAATACAATGAAAAGTTTTTTTGAAGAACTCAGAGCCGAAGGCGAAGCGAGAGGTGAAGCAAGAGGCAAGCAAGATATGGTTTTGGCGGCATTGCGAAAAAAATTTGCGAATGTACCCCAATACATTGAAACAGCAATTCGCCGGATGTCTGATCCAATTGCTTTAGAATCGTTAATAGGCGATGTTATTGTTAGCCAAACGCTGGATGAATTTGCAACTGCTTTAAGATAAAAAAAATTAAAGGATTGTTTTCTATGAAACGTTTTGTAATTTTTTTTGTGATTGGACTTATTTTGTTTTATCCCGAAGTGGTTAAAACTGAACGGGTTACGGCTCAGGAGCAGAGATTTGATCGGCGGGATCGTGAACGCGGTGAGCGTTTGGAACGACCGCCGCGAATACCGGGTGGAGACAGAAATGATGCCCGTCCGCCTTGGATGCCGGGTGGCGGCAATGATCGTCCGGCTTGGATGGGCGGTGAACGGTCAGGGCAAAGCGATGCGGAACGAAATGAGCGTTCACTTGGAATGCTTCGTTCGATGGACACAAACGGAAACGGCAAACTGGAACAAAATGAAATACCGGAATATCGGCGTGGTTTTGTGTCTATGATGGTAACACGAATGGGCGGTGATCCGAGTAAAACGATTGATCTTGCCGAATTAGCGCGAAAAGCCGCAACTTCCGTTCGTTCTCCGCAAATTTCATCATCGCCAAGTGGTTCCTCCTCTGAGTCTGCCATACGAACGGCGACTGATCCTTTAGTTCCTTATTTTGGCGAACAAGAAGAGCCTCAAACGGCGGTATTGGCTTTCGGACAACAGGAAACTCTGGCGAAAACCGCAGTTGTCGTAACAACAAATTCGGTAGTTGCGGTGAACCAATCGGATCGGATTTTACGTTCGGCGCGGGAAATTATGAATAAATACGACAAAAACAAAAACGGAACTCTTGACAAAGACAAAAGCGAATGGATTAGTTCGTTGCCGTTTAACGCCGATGCCGCAGACAAAAACCGTGATGGTCGGATTTCTATGACGGAATTACTTGATATGCTTGGCGGTAAAGCCAATGTTACAACAGGAGCCGCTGCAGTTTCGACCAAACAATCGGCGGCGTATGATCGGTTACCGATTGGAATGCCGGATTGGTTTTTTGAGCGGGACAAAGATCAGGACGGACAACTTTCGATGATGGAATATGCGAACGGACAATTGTGGACGGAAATGATTGCCGATGAATTTCGATTTCTTGATAAAAACAACGATGGAGTTGCGACTGTTTCGGAAATTATTGAAACACTTAAACAGGTTGACGAGGAAAAGCGTTTAAAAGAAGAACAAGCCAAACGTGATTCGGAGCGGCGTAAAGGAGTTAGCGCGACCAACCCAATTACCGTACCGCAACCGGCAGGACAACCTTCTCCTCCTTCACCGCCGCCGCCACCGATTTCAGTAACACCTCCACAAGGAGTTCCGGCAGAAGGCGTACCTCCGACGGTGCCGTCGTCGTCAACACCGCCTCCGTCGGAAACATCACCGAATTGGCGACCATCAGGCGTTGTTCCGGCAACATCGCCAAGTACGGCTCCGTATTCTTCCGGCACAACAGGTTCTTCCGATTCGGAACGCCGCCAACGATCGTATCAACGTTCCGGCTCCTCACGTTATCGCGGACGTTGACAGTGACGGTCTATTTTGATAAATCCGAAAAAGAAAATGCAATAAAACAATACTTTTATTTTCAGCAACTTCTAAAAACCTATTTTTTGACGGGATTTACAGAATAAAAATCAAATAAAATTCGATAAATCACGTATATCTTGTCAAAAAATAATCTTTGAGTATCTTAAAAATACTTTTTTTTACCACAGAGATAATGTTTTGATTGTTTAAAATACATAAAGTATAGAAGAAAGTAATACCAAAATTTCGTGTTTTTTGTATATTTTAAGTATTCAAAAAAAATTGATCAAAATAATTTTCCTCTGTGTTCTCTGTGGTAAAAATGAATTATTAGAGATTCTCCTTTTTCTATTTGCTAAAAGTTTTTAGAAGTTGCTTGTTGTGGATTGTTGGGTATGTCCTAAAGCAATCATCGCGGCTTCGCGGCTAACGTTCCGGTCCGTATTGGTTGCGAACCGATGCCGAATCTGATTTGGCGACCATGCTGTTACGCCGGCTCTTTCAGCGGCTCGATCAATTGCTCTTTCATAAGCACGTGTTGAATATTTGTTATTCAATCTTGAATTTTTTTTGTGCGCTTTTTCGGAACGTTTTACTTGCGAAGGTTGAACCTTAGTTTTACGGGCGACTCTTTTTTGTTCGCTAATTATCCGCATTGTTTCGACCGGCGAAAATATAAACTCCTCTACCGGACGATGCCGATACTTTTCGAGAATCGTTTGCGAGTCTTCCCGAAGCGCAATTAACCGCCGTTTCTTTTTATGTTCCATTTTATTTTCAAACGGTTCGTAAACCCAAATATCGTCGTTTGGGTCGATGTCACACCAACGAACATTGCACACTTCGGAAGGACGGCAACCACTCCCACGCTGTAACAATACCATGTCGCCAACCATTGGAGGCAGAAACGGCAAAGTCTTTTTCTATAATTGTATCAGAAACAGAAACAACCGGTTTACTTTCGGGAACAGTTGTTTTCCCCTTTTCCAAACCTTTAACGTACTCTAATGCTCCGGTAACAGAAGGCGGTACTAACTCGTCTTCAACTCCTCATGAAAAGATACGTTTCACGCGGGTAGTGTGGCTATTAACTTCATTTCGGCAAAGCCCGCGTGAAATAAAAACTTCCCGTAATCGTTTCAGGTCAATGGGTCCAAACGAATGAGTAGGCAAGCTGCCGAACATGTCAACCAACGGCGACACGATGTAATCGCGGAAGTGTTCATAAGTTCCGGTTGACCGACCGCTTTTTTTAACGTAATTTCCTTTTGCTCAACCTAAAAACTTCGCAGCAAGTAATCGGATCGGAACATCATCGCCGCGAGTAGAGCGAATATCGGTTTGAACCGGCGAATTATTGGCGGCAAGTTCTTTAATAAATTTGGCATATTCGGCGAGGGACTGATGAGAGTTGTATTTCCCCTTGAAATACTTGCGTTCCTTATTAATTTCAACAAACCCCAGATTATGGGTAGAATGTTTTCGATACTTTGGAATTTTCATTTTGGTATCCTTTCTAAAAAGATTTTACTCAAAAACAGAGACCGTGTCCGTTTTTAAGTATTTTACCAAATGAAAAACCGTTGTCAAATAGTCCGCAAGTACTGTAAAAATAAAGATTTAAGAGATTGGGCGGCGCAGGATTTGAACCTGTGACCTCTGCCGTGTGAAAGCAACGCTCTAACCAACTGAGCTAGCCGCCCGTGTTTTTTTTGAATATCAAAAATCAGAAATGAATATCAGTTTCAACACTTTAATTCATAACCAGTCAAAAATTAGTACCGCATTATAAACAATCTCTCTTAATTGTCAATTCGTCCTTGCTATCCTTTCAGTAGGACCGCAAGTTCTTTTGTAACCGTTCACAAAGCATCAAAGCAACTATTTGGTAAATGTGTATTCTTAATTAA
>JAISBG010000130.1 GCA_031266315.1 Planctomycetaceae bacterium
AAGAAAAACCGAATCCTTGGGCTTTCGAACCGAATCCTGATTTACCGAATGTTTTGATTCTCGGTGATTCGATTTCAGAAGGATATACGTTACCGGTTCGAAAATTGCTTCATGGAAAAGCCAACGTTTATCGCCCCATGAACGCGAAAAATACGGCACCGGAAAATTGTGGTAATACCAAAATGGGATTGCGACATCTTGACCGCTGGATTGATACAAAACAAATCGGCGGTAAAAAATGGGATGTGATTCATTTTAATTGGGGACTTTGGGATATTAATCGCCGAATTCCACATAATCAAGACAATACCGGTATTCGTGACAAAATCAATGGAACAATCTCTTTCACCGAAAAAGAGTATGCCGAAAATCTTGAAAAAATTGTCGAAAAACTGAAAACGACAGGAGCCAAGTTGATCTGGGGGAATACCTCGTTTGTTCCCGAAGGAGAAGAAGGGCGGGTTTTAGGCGATGAAATTAAGTATAACGCCGTTGCCGCGGAAGTTATGAAAAATCATCATATTCCGATTGATGATATTCACGGATTGACAAGCCGGTTTGAACCGTCGTTCTTTCGTGCACCGGGAGATGTTCATTACAAAAATACCGGTTCGCAAAAAATCGCTGAACTGGTTACTGAACAAATCAAGAAAGTTTTAGCAGAAAAATCACCATAATTTTTCGTAATTATTCAGTGGAATTTTCGTTAAAGGTAAGCAATCATCAAGTGGACAACCACAAGGTAGGCGACCTTTTGCTAAAAGGTCGCGTCGGCGTACTCGCCGACTGTGAACCCGATTAACAACGGCAATTTGTGTTGCCTTCCGTTTTGGAATCAATAACAAGTCAACCGGCGCGACCTTTCAGCGAAGGGATCGCCCACCTTTAAAAAAATTCCACCGAATAATTACAATTATCTTTTATTCTAGAGCCGGAGCGGTAATTCGTTCACCGCGTTGTTGTAACGCCTGATCTTTTGGTTCAAAAGTTCCATAAAAAAGCGCATTGGCATCCATCCATGTATTGAGGCGGTTCCAATCGTCTTCGGAAAGTTGTACGTTATAATGACCGTTGTCGAGCAATTTGGTCAACGAACTTCCGCGTGCACCGAATTGATTAGGTTCTGTTGCCGGTTCGTAATTACCGTACGACATTCCCCACGCCGTATAAGCAACCCGATTTATCAGAGCATTATAGGAACGGCTGAAATGTCTTTCCGGTTCACCGGTCAAAATAATGTTACCGTGTTCTTTTTCCGTTTTTCCGGTGTTGTGGCAAGAAACACAATGCCGGTTCAAAACCGGTTGAACAAGAATTGGGTACGAAAATGGTCGGCTGCCGTCCGGTCCCGGAACAATTGTTGAAGGCAAACGTTTCATCGCTAAACTTACCGTATTGGGCGTCAGAGTTTGCATTCGGTTTTCGTGACAACCAATACAACTTGTTTTTTCACCCGGTTGGAGATAGGTGAGGCTTCGCATTGTTTGAACGGCTCGCCCTTTTGAATCCAACGCCTGAAACAGTAACGGTATTTTTGCCGGAACTTCAAAATAAGCACTGCCGTCTTCCTCCACCGGAATTGTCCCCAGAACTTGTTTGCCGGGTGAAGCGTTTGCCGCTCCAACCATAGGGTTGTTGGCATTGGGTGTTGTTTTCGGTAACACTTGAACCAGACGAAGAGCCGTAATTTTATTTTCATCACCTTCAGGAAATTTCAACCAACTTTCATAAACGTTTTGCAAATAAAACGTTCCGGTTGCTTCGGATTCGTTGGTTCCGCTGTTCAACACAGGCGGTGCGGGGCGGGCGGCTAATGGTTTTGCCCAAACACTCGAAATATTCGGGTCACGATAAATCAGTTCTTTATTGCCGAAAGCGTCCGCAAAATAAATTCCGAACATATTGGGAATATTCGGTCCCGGCTCACCGCGTAACTGATCGAAAGAATAGGAAACAATAAAATACGTTTCAGAAAGCGGCAACGGCGATTTGTAACAATGTCCCGGAAAACGGCGTTCTTGTTCGGTTGGTTCAAGAACGCGGTTGCCCGGTCGATCGGAACGGTTGAGAGCATCCCAGTACGCGCGAACCGGTGAATCAAAACCGCTCGCTTCCGGTAACGCAATTCCGTGTGCCAGAACCGCTTCACATTCAGGAAAACGAGCGTCCGGCGTTAAACGTGTAATCGGTTCATTGCCGTCAACACCGCGACTCGGATCAATAAGAATCACCGAACCCGCCGTCATTCCATGATGCGGAGCGGCAGTTGCCATCGTTTTGTCGCTGTTTGGTATCGGTCTTGCTTCCCAAGTTCCACAGGGAACGAATGTATTATTTCCGTAATAAATACGAACATTGGTTCCGTCTTGCCGAACCGTCCAAAGTTGTTGATAAAAAACAGCATCACGATCAACATAATCCCACCGTGTATAAAGAACACGTCCATCGTTCAATATCACCGGATCCCATTCGTTGGTTTCGTGGAACGAAATTGTTTGTGGTTTATTGTTATCGTTATTATTGTTATTATTCAGGTCAAGCGTTGTCAATGTATAAACGTTACATGGACCTGACCCGCAACGGTGGAATCCGCCGCGCCGGGTTGAAACGAAAATCAGTTTGCCGTCCGGCAACGGAGTAGGATTGAAATCATCGTATTGTCCTTCCGTTAATTGCCGGAGACCGCTGCCGTCGGTGTTCATTTCGTACAGATGATAGTGTCTGTTCATCGTCTCAGGATCACGCCATTGTTTCGGCGATGTTGCGGCTTCACAAAACGCAAAATATATTTTTCCTCCGTCGTAACGAATTTCAGGCTGCATAAAATTTCCGTGCGGAAATTTACCGTCGGTTAATGAACGAACCCGCATGGAATGACCGGGACTTTCGAGTACAAAAAGTCCGCCGCCGGGACGTGCCGCGTAACCATAAACTTGTGTCAATTGATGACTCATTGCGGAAGGAACATGTTTCGCGAACAATAATTGACCCGTATTGAAAAGCGGATTGGACAACACCATTTCACGCCGCAACCGATGAAGTAAAAGCCAATGATTTTCATCAAATGTTGTTTCGTTTTTCAATATTTGAAAACGTTTCAACAATATATCGGTAACAACATTGTGTGAAGTCAAATCATTGAGAAGAGATTCGATTTGAGGAATGATCCGTTCAATGGCTTCCTTGAATGTTCGCGATTCCAACGGTGTCCCGATACCGTCCTGCATTTTCCAATCGTGTTCGATTAAAGCTGTTTCGAGTGCCGGATGCAAGTTCGGCGAACATTCGGTCGGTTCAAAATTCAAAGAGCGGCGTTGCGGGTCAAGCGGCAACGTTGTTTTCGTGTCAATTATTTTCTGTTCGCCGGACGCTTCCCATTCCAACAACACGGTTTCAGTGTTACGAATTTTGATGCGGTCATTCGGATTCAAAACGGCAGTAATCCGGTAATGCGGTTCAGGAAGAGCATGACCAAGAAGTAACAATTGTGTTTCACCGCTGTGGTAAAACCATGTTCCGGTTGCGGAACCATGAGACGGCGCAACAATCTTTCCGTTAATCTCAACAACAGATACGGCTGTTTCTTCCGCTTTTGATGTTGAGAAAACCATAAATAAAATAAATAATACAACAAAAATATTTTTGAAGTTCATCAGGTACCTCGAAAAAGTTAAAAGTTGACAATTGTTCCGAAAATAAGAAATCAGTGAAATAAATCCCACTTTAATAATCTTGCAGCGTGAATAACACCAAGAACCCGAACTTCCCGATCATTATTAAACCATTGATAGATGATTCGATAACTATACACACGAACTTCTCGAATGGTTTGATCTTCTAACTCTGGAACAACCGCTCCGGCTTCTGGAAATTTTTCAAGCCGTTTTGTTGTATCAAAAATCAATTTGACGATACGATGTGCTTGGTTTGAAGATTCCTGTGCAATATACTCTGCAATCTGATTGACCTGTTTTATTGTCTGGTCAGTCCAAATAACTTTAACGCTTATTTCAACCATTGTTCCAATTTTTTCTCGACTTGATCCAATGTGAATGTTTGACCGTTTTGAACCTGCTTTTGTCCTTCTGCAACAATATTTTGAACATACTGCCGATATTGTATATCGTTCTCATTTTCTTTGTCGGGAAAATCTGTTACTAATTTTGTTGATCGTGTTTGTGTACTCATCACTTGAATCCTTTCCTGTATTATAAAAAAATGAACTATCAATTGGAAAAATCATAATAATAAAATTATAATTAATTTTCACAATAATATCAAGAGGACATCAACTGGAAATTCCGGCGATATTCTGCCCAAATTTCCGGTCTTCTTTTCCGGTCATTTTGGATTTTTACCGGATTCAATTGTCAATATAATGACACTGATGGTGTGCGGTGCATCATGTTTTGTATTGACCATTCCGGGACCGGTTGAATCAGAATTGGCGATATACAATTTGTTACCGACAACCATTGGTTCGCAGGGCGAGTCGAGCAATCCGTCCGCTCCGTTGGTATCGCCGTTTGCCCAAATCGTTTCAAAAACAACATCCTTACCGGGTTCCCAACGTGAAATAGCATGAACCGCATTAAGTTGAGAATCGGCAATATAACTCCGTCCAGTTCGTTGGTCATAAAATATTCCGTCACAACAACTAATTTCGTTACTCTGGAAAATTTTACGGCAGGCTGATTTGTTCTCCGAATCAAAAGTTAAGGCGTAAACGGAACCGTCGCCAAAGTTACAAAAATAGACAACACCGTTTTCATCAACCGTCAACCCGTCCGCACCGCCGGGAATATTCCACGATGTTTTTTTGACTTCTTCAATGACAATCAAATGCGGGTCGGTACCATTTGGTTTGAGTTGGATTGTTGGATTTCCGTTTTTTCCGGCGTTTAGTGCTTCGTCATTCGTGAACATCCAAACTCCGCCGGTTCCGTATTTACCCGGAAGTTCAAGGTATGTATCGGTAATTAACATTTTGTCTTCGAGCCAGAGAACCGCGTTTGAAACTTTTGTTCCTGTTGCAACAATTTGTACTTCACCGGTTGGCTTGCCGTCTTTCATGATTACACGAAGAACCCGTGACTTGTGTTCTTTGCTGTGAAACCATTGTGTATCACAAACGTACAAATGACCATCAGGTCCAAACGCCAATCCCATCGGTCCCGTTTGACCGGTGTCTTCAAGTATCGGATATTCGAGAACCACTTCAAACGCGGCAGTTTCAGGGTCAATCCGAACAAGATAACCGCCTTCGTGATGTCCTTTTTTTAGATTTTTGTCCATGTTATTAAAATTCGGAAAGTTGACAAAAATCTTTTTTGTTTTCGGACAATAAGTCATTCCGTCGGGATTATGCAAATGTTCCGGTAACGAAATAAATAATTTCGGACGATTTTGTTCCGGGTAACGCCGTTCAGGAACCGGTTTTAAGTAACGGTCAAAAAATTGCATCATGGTTGCCAATGTTTGCGGCGCAACAAAAAGTGTACCATCATGTTCGGTGTCTTTGAGCGGATAAAGAATATTCGCAACACCGGCGTCGTCAAGGGATTTTTTCAAACGTTCCGCGTGAACAAACCGATTGACCGGATCAGCGGTTCCGTGAATAATCAGAAACGGAGGATCATCTTTTGTTACATAAGTAGTTGCACTGGCGCGGAGTGCTTCGTTTTTTGCTTCAGGAATTGGTTTGCCGATAAATTGTTCAATTTCTTTGATCCAGGGAATATTTTTGTAATTCGGATCATTCACCGTCAACATCAAATCGCTGGAACCACAAACATCACAAACAACTTGCGGACGGCTGGATTGGTTGAGATGTTCTCCGACATCAAATTCCTTGACATCGGAAGTGGTGCCGACCAACGCGGCAAGATGACCGCCGGCGGAACCGCCCCAAACTCCGACATGTTCCGAATCAATATTGTACGTTTTTGCGTTGGCGCGTAACCAACGGATTGCCGATTTACAATCTTCGAGTTGCATTGGAAACGGTGCGGTGCCGGTCAACCGGTAATTTATCGAAGCAAGAATGTAATCACCTTTTTCCAAAACAGTTTTTGAAAGACCGTCAAGCATATAATGGTTCATATCTTTTGCCCCAAACGCCCACGCGCCGCCGTGAATCACAACAATGACCGGATAAGGCTTTGTTGTGTTTTCGTAACCGTTGGGAAGATAAAGGTCAAGTTGTTGACGTTCCCCGCCGCCGGTAACATACGGAATATTTTTCTTAACGATAACATTTTTCGGAACAGTTACCGCGAATACAGTTACGGAGATGAATTGTGGAACAAGTAACAAAAATAAAATAGAAAAAATTGGTTTCATAATTATCATTGTGGGGTTAAGGTTATAATTTTTGTCCGCCGATAGACAAAACTTTTTTTTGCGGCGGATCCATTGGATAATCATTCAATTCGACCTGAAACGTCTGCTCTTTAGTAAGATCGAAAAGAAGAGGAGTATGTGAATTTTGGTTGAGGATTTCGGGAATGATTTTTGGAAGAGCGGCACGTTTTTGTTCAATATCTTCGTGATATTTTTGTATTCCGGTCATTCCAAGTTTCTCAATTTCTTTGGGAGATTTTTCTCCTTCTACAACGGATTGTTTTTCGAGTGTTACTTTAAACGTTCTTTCCGGTGCTCCCTGAACAACATAAGTTCCCTGAAAAGTACGCAAAACAGCAACACCATTAACATCAGTTTTACCGGAAACTGTCCACATTCCGCCGGTCTCTATCGGTGTTAGTGTAACAAACACATCGGCAACCGGTTTAGAATCACGTAAAACCGTAACACTACAAGGTTTCGTTTTCGGAAAATCAGGAGGAGCATAAGAACATCCTGATAGTCCTATTATTAAAACGATAATAAATCTGTTAAAAAAATGTAAAATATTCATCGTGATTTTTTGGTAATAGATATTATTACGGTAAATTTTTTGATTCACCGCCGTTGATAGAACCCATTGCTCCCCAAATGCCGTGTGGACTTTCACCGCTTGGCGGAGCGGGATAACCGGCATTCGCTCCGGTTGGAAATGCGGATAAGTTACCACAATCAATTGTTTCCGAAACAAAACGAACACTCCCGTCACACAACGCCGTCTGAACTCCGCCGGAATGTTGACTGGAAGCACTGCGCATAACAAAACCTGCCTCATCACTGCTATAGTTTTCATAACATGACGGCGAATTAGGCGGTAATATCGCACGAAAACTATGTTCCTGATTTACTCCTGTCCAAATATTAGCACCATTGGTGAAAGTCGTTGTTGTTCCACTTTTGTACATCTTGGGGTCATTGAGATCACGTGCGGCTAAACAATCATTCGGTGTCCATCCGCCGGAAGGTTGAGCTAAGGTAGTCCAACTAGCCATTATATCGCTGTTGCCGACACTATACATTGTAACTTTAATACGCCGATCTTCCTGCATAGATTCCGCGATGACTTCTTCACTTAATGCAAGTGTATTAGATGTTCCATCGGTGATGTGAGCCAGTGTACGAAATTCGTATGCGGCACCAAAAAGTCCACGAAAACTGTCAAATCCAACACCATTACGACCCAAACCGGAAGTCGCCCAATAAAAAGCATGGTAATAAGTATCACCATGGCAACCGACGTAACTATTCGGGGTCATTCCGCAAAAATAGGACGGTTTAGTTGCATTGGCGTCTGACGGACAGGAAAATGTTGCAACAACTCCGGCACGATAAGCATATTGCAGTCCGGTATCAGGATTACCGGGATAAGCCAATAATCCTGCATGTTGCGGATGCTGTTGGTTTGCCTTCCATTCCGCATATTTTCCTTCCTGTTCCACAAAAGGAAAAAGCGGAGGAAGGAACGAAAACACAATGTTTGCCGGATTTTGTGGTCCATTGAGTGCAGCCGGAAAAGCGTTGTTAATATCGTGGTAATTATGCAACGATAACGCAATCTGTTTTAAGTTATTTGAACAGGACATTCTTCTTGCGGCTTCTCTTGCCGCTTGGACGGCGGGTAATAGTAAAGCGATCAGAACTCCAATTATGGCAATCACCACCAGTAATTCAACCAACGTGAACCCTAATTGACATATACTGCCCCCCCCCCCCCTGCTTTTCTATTTTACCCAAATTATTATTGGACTTCTTTTTCAGGTTGAAAAGAAGGAAAAACGGGGCGATCATCGCCAACACAACATCAAAAAACATTCGGTCATCTAAAAAATCATTTTTCATAGCAGACTCCTTTTTGAATTTAAGGAAATAAAAAATAAACAAAACAACTATCAGTTTCCACTAAACCGGTTTAGCGGAAGAAATCCGGGAATTAAAATTAAACAATTGATTTAAATAATTGATCCATGAGTTGCATTTCATTTTCGGACAATATTACTGTTCCGGCTTGGACATTTTCCGCAATTCGTTTTGAGGTTCCCAATCCAATCACCGAAGCCTGAATATTTGTTGTACCTAAAAAACGGTATTGCATGATGATTTCTCTGTCGGCACGAAATGAATCTCTCAATAATAGGTTCTATTCGCAACATATTTGTATGACCAAAACATGGCAGATAGTAAAACTTTTTATAACTTTGTTATAGTCTATGATTAAAAAATCATTTTGTCTAGTCAATTTTTGCGACAAACTGGTGAACAAAAGCGACAAAATGAAAAGAGACGTCACTTATTGCTTGCGCAAACAGTATTATAGCCCGTATCCCAATTCAAAATAGTCTTTTATGCCCAATTAATTGCAAGTTTTCTCAAGATCATAGAGCTAAATCCTGCAACCTAATTTTCCGAACAAAACAACTATCCGTTTCCACTAAACCGGTTTAGTAGAAGAAATCTGGGAATTAAAACCTAATTATTCAGTGGAATTTTCGTTAAAAATAGGCAATCATAAGGTGGTCAACCTTTTGCTATTTGCTAAAAGGTTGCGTCGGCGTTAGCCGACTTGCCCCTGTTAACGGCAGGCGATTTGATTCCAAAACGGAAGGCAATCATCTGGTGGGCGATCCGCCCGCTGGGCGGTCGCGCCGGTTGACTCGGCATTGACTCCAAAACGGAAGGCAACACTATTTGCCATTGTTAATCTAATTCACAGTCGGCTAACGCCGACGCGACCTTTCAGCGAAAGGTCGCCCACCTTATATTTACCTACTTTTACTCTTACTCTAATTTGATTTCAAAGTTTTTTTCTGCTTTTTGAATATCGAATTGGAGTGGGGTATTTTCTGCTCCGTATTTTTCAAGGACTTTTTGCAGTTCCGAAACAATACTGTTATCACCGATCATTCGTGATGTCTGGAAAAAGAATTTGCCTTTTCCTTTTTGAACGCCATTATATTGAACCGTGTAAATCATTGTAAAACGCCCATTGGCATCGGTTCTCCCATTACTGGGACGTCCAATTTCCGGCGCAAAAATAATTTCAGTATTGGGAGCTGGTTTACCTTGATATGTTACCGTACCGGAAAACGGAACTATTTCATACGGTAAACTCGGCTTACAACCTGAAAAACAAGTTAATAAAATAACTCCGGTACAAAGAATCAAATAAAATCGTAACATATTTTTTGACAATGAAAAAGTAAATGTTGATGAAAAAAATTGTTATTTTAATTCCACGGCAATCTCGGTGCTGGAATCATTTGTGCGCGGGTGATGGCAGCATCGAAAACGTTGGAAATATCAACGGTATCCGCAACAAAATGAACACCTCCGTCACAAGCGGAAGTATTAATTCCGCCCGGATGAAAACTACGTGCCCCGCGATATCCTCGTCCGGAATCTACTGCTCCAATGGAATCAAGCGGTGCAGTCGGAACAACATTGATAGTGCTTGTGTATCCCCAAGTGTGGGATCCTTGTGTCCAATGTCCAACCCAAAGGAAAGGATTGAAACCCAGTCCATTATCGTAGCGTAAAGCCGCATGTGCAATCTCCACATGTAAAAATGTATTGCTTAAACCGTCTGTAATTGAGGAAAAATCTCTGAGATTATTTGTACAAAAAACTGCTTGATCCCCATAATTGTGAGGAGAGCTGTGTGGAAGAGTTTCACCGCCTTCATCGTTGTACTCGTAAAGTGAAGTTACGGGAATACCATAATCTTTTTGGGAACCGGGGACATCTGTTGGCTGAACACTTGGACACCGAAACGGAGAAGGTGAATTTTCGCACACATACCGATTGTACGGATCGCCTTTCGGTGCTTCGAGACCATCACTTGCATATAACCAGAAATCATTATTATGTGTTACATAAGTTGACCGGTTAAAGTCAAAACGTTCGTAAAGACTCTGTGCTTCCATAAACGGAAGGAGGAAAACCGCAAAGCCGACCATTCCTTGATAGAGTCCTCTGCCTGCAGTTGGAAAATATTCTCCAGAACCACAATGAACCGCATCTGACGCCGTTGAAGGAAATTGACCGGTTGCCGCAGTGCTATGCCACTTCCACGCCCCCGGCGGGAGAAGGTTATAAGTGTCATGATAATTATGCACGGCAATAGCTAATTGTTTCATGTTATTGGTACTGGACATTCTTCTTGCGGCTTCTCTTGCCGATTGTACGGCGGGTAACAGTAATGCGATTAACGCGCCGATAATCGCAATAACTACGAGAAGTTCAACTAACGTAAAAGCCAAAAAACTTGTTTTTTTCATGGTATTCTCCTTATGAAAAAAAAATGATATTTTAACAGATTACATAACAGGTAATCTGTTTTCTCACATAATGGTGAAACAAACGTAACGCCGAGAAACGGCAACAGAATATCGCTCTGAGACAGGAGCGACACGACTGTTAAACAGGCTCATTCCCACCGACAAAAGTGGTGCATTACAAGTTAAAATGTAACGCTGAATTATACCTACAAATGGGACGCGACGCTCCCTTGACGGGAGCCACGTAACATACCCATTTGCAATAATTTTTTACCCGAAAAATCCGGTTGTCAT
>JAISBG010000258.1 GCA_031266315.1 Planctomycetaceae bacterium
CAAAGAGTCCGTCAATAGGGGTCAGCCAAAAAGAAATTGAGAAAAATAAATTTTTCCCCAAATTCCCTCAAAAAGAGGTCAAAGTAGTTAATTGGGAAAGTTATACCGTAGCCGGTATGGGCGGTAGGCTTCGCCCTTGAGTAACCGCTTCACGTTGTTGCGCTTCCGTAATCAGCTTCGTGAATTTTAAAACGGCTTGAGTATATATTGCGTTAGTGTTCTATTTTGCATTTTTCAAAAGATCAAAATTAAGGTTTTCGCAACCTCATAAAAACTTGCAATCTACTGATAGACGGCGGTGAACTCTGGAAATTTCAATTGACAATAGTATAATCTGTTTTTTCGGCAAAATCTTGAGAATGTCTGTCTGAATTTGCCGAATCCTTTCAAATTTCCTTCCCAAACTATCACCAAGAATCTATACTGCGTAAGTCATAAAATTAGTATTTTCATAGTAATTTTTGTTAAAAGTTTGTATGACTATTTACTTTTACTTAATAGGTACAAAAAGTGGAGTAGCCCGATAGGGCTTAATTTTCATAACCGCAGGTCTTTGACCTGCGGTGTAACGAAAACAAGCCTACTGCCTGAAAGGCAGAATTTTAATTAATAATTAATTGTTAATAGTGGAGATGGGGGACGCAAGCGGATGATTTATATTTACCAACACACAATAAATCCGCTTGTGAACTATCCACTATTAACTACAACTCTCCACTAAAATTCTGCCTTTCAGGCAGTGGTTTCGTTGGTTCGTAACCGCAGGTCAAAGACCTGCGGTTACGAAAATAAAGCCCTATCGGGCTATTCGGTTTTTCGGATCAACCCAAAAAATAGTTACTTGAAAAATACCAAATACAACTCTAACACAGTAAATGTCAACATTGATTGATGCAACTACGTTTCGGGAATTGGTGAGCGGTCAACGGCGGGGATTTGAAGCGGCGGCGATTCGCGGTTTGCTGAATCTGCTGGAATTTCCGTACTTTTCCGCAACACAATTGCGGAATTTCCTTTACAATTCCGGCGTTTTTCCAACTCATCAATTCCCGATTCCGATCATTTCCGTCGGCAATCTAACACTTGGCGGAACCGGTAAATCACCTTTGGTTGCATGGCTTGGTCGTTTTTTTCTTGAGCAGGGGATTCGACCCGGTATTATCAGTCGGGGTTATGGTCAATCGGCAAACGGTGTCAATGATGAATTTCTTGAACTTGCGTTCCGCCTGCCGTCCGTTCCCCACCGGATTAACCGTAACAGAATTGCTGCGGCACAGGATTTTCTTGATTCCGGCAACGTCGATCTGTTGATTCTCGACGACGCCTTTCAACATCGGCGGATTGCCCGAAATCTTGATATTGTTTTGCTTGATGCGTTGGAACCGTTTGGCTATGAACATATTTTTCCGCGCGGAACACTTCGTGAATCGGTAACAGCGTTACAACGGGCGGATGTTGTTTTCCTTTCCCGCGCCGACTTGATTGAGGAAACACAACGCCGGATAATTCATGACCGTGTATGGAAATTGGCTCCCGACATCCTTTGGGGTGAAATCGTTCATGAACCACAGTCGCTTGCCGCCGTTTCGGAAACTAAAACAGAAATAGAAATTTCCGCAATTCGCGGCAAACAAGTATTGGCGTTTTGCGGTATCGGCAATCCGAATGCGTTTCGTCAGACATTGGAATCTTGCGGAGCGGAAGTGGTCGAATTGATTCCGTTCCCGGATCATCATCAATTCAATACGGAAGATATTGACCATTTGGAAAAAACGGCACGGCGAAAAAATGTCGATTTGATTCTTTGCACAATGAAGGACTTTGTCAAAATCAAACCTCTTGTTTCCGGTACGGTTCCCATTCAAGCCGTGTTGATCAATATCCGCTTTCTTTCCGGTGAGGAAACTTTTAGAAAACTTCTCAATGCGTTTACAACCGATATGCCCTTTTAATGAATTGCCTGCCGTTGATTGTCGCAACACAAAATACGAAGCGGTTTTGTTCCATTCTTTTCGACAGGGCAGGATACAACACAACGTCCGCAACCGGTACATTTTTCCGTATCAATAACAAGTATTCGGCGATATTCCGTTTCCGACCATTTGAAGGTAATTGCCTCAAACGGACATTCTCGTCCGCAAATACTACATTCCTTGTCATCGTAAAGTCGGCAATGTTCCAGAGTAAAAAAGGCAAAACCAAGTTTAAAGTTCTTTTTTTCATCGGGCAATATTTTTTGGAGAGCACCGCTCGGACAAACTTGACTGCATCGCGTACAGTTGGTGTTACACCACGCCGGATCAAAAACAGCATACGGCGTACCGTAAGCGAGAATTGATGTTTCAAAATATTGTGTTCGCAAGAGTGTTGTCGGACAGGCTTGCACACAGGCTCCGCAACGTGTACAGCGTGACAAAAATAACGGTTCGCGAACCGCACCGAGAGGTCGAATCGGAATAAAATCGGCGGCTTTTTGAGTGGAACGGCGACTCTGTTCAAATAGAATTACCGTAAAAAACAATTTCAAACCGAACCATAAAAAGCGGCGGCGGCGTTCAAACAAATGAATCTTCAAACGGCGGCGAAAAACGGTGCAAGGAATGTACAAAAAATCTTGTGTTCCTCCAAGCGGACAGAAATACACACACCAAAACGACGGCGCAAACCAAGAAATAATCAATAAAATAACAAAAACCGGAAGAAGAGGAGACAAACCGCGAAACAATGAACTAAACAAAACAAACGGATCAAGCCAAAGAAAACCAACAACACCAATCAGAGAACCAAACCAAGTAAAAACAGCAAGAAAAATACCGATTCTTGGAATTGTTACGGAAGACAGTGAAGTCCGGTTGACGCCGATAATTTCTTTCCGTATTTTACCGACTGTACGAAAACAAAAACCAAGCGGACAAATTGTTCGGCAAAGTATCCGGTGTTTTATAAAACAGAAAATTACAAGAAGCAACGCAATCAAAAACGCGAAACCGGATAATTGAGTTGACGCAAGCAACGGTGATACTGCCATCGGATAAGCAGTTACCGGCGGCAAATACCAGCCAAGAATCAGCAAAACGACAACCCCTAAGAAAATCAGTATTTTATAACAGTTTCGCATGATCGACGAACAACCGTTTGAATTGCCGATTATTGTTCTCTACCAATATTTTGTCCTTGCCGTGAAACACAATCGTTGGGTTTGTTCTTTATTTTTATCTTTATTTCTTTCGCGTGAAACTCTTCTTGATAGGCAACAACACTTGTTCCGCGACAAAAGTTGTTTCGGAAATCAATGCCGCAATTCTGTTGCTGAAAAACGAGTACAACGCCAAACACGGAATCGCAACAAGTAATCCTTCAACTGTTGTAACCAAAGCGAGATAAATTCCTCCGGCAAGATCAGCGGCTCTGGCGTAACCTTCCGATTCCGCAAGTTGCTGAAAAGCAGTTACCATGCCGACAACTGTTCCAAGTAATCCAAGCATGGGAGCAATATTGCCGATTACGTTCAAATATTCAATTTTTCGATACAAACGAGATGCTTGTTCGGCGGTT
Source organism: Planctomycetaceae bacterium (assembly GCA_031266315.1). GTDB lineage: Bacteria > Planctomycetota > Planctomycetia > Pirellulales > Thermoguttaceae > WRKP01. Next base: position 3,556 of record JAISBG010000258.1, read on the forward strand.
GTTTCTTCGGCGGCTTTTTCAATCGCGTCCCAACCAAATTCATACTCTTTCATTCCGGCATGAAGAATCTGGGCAAGAGGACTCATATCCGCTTGACATTTCTGTACAGACGCCGCTAATTGTCCTTGCGAAAGAAGTTGAAGGACTTCATCGGCAAAACCGGGCGGCATTAAAATTTTGGAACGAATTGTCAAGGAGTATTCAATCATCAAAGCCACCGCAAAAAACGATAACAAAATAATCGTGTATCCAATCAAACCGCTAGCAGCAATCAAAGTCCAAAACGAATTTTGACGTTTCCGTGTCGGTGTTTCAGACAACGACGTGTCTGATGAAATTGGAATATTCGATGAGACAACCGAATCCTGTTGTTGTACGATTACCGGAACAGAACCGGTTGCAGCAACTTTTTCAGTAACCGTATCTTTATTATCGTTAGTAATTGTATCAAGACCATCAAGATTTAACGGAGTTTCCTGAGCGTTTGAACCAACCGATATAAAGAAAACAATAATTAAAATAATCGTTCGTAAGATCATGCCGGTCATCATCAGTAAGTTTTTGTGTTTTGCGTTTAACGTCATTACACTGTGTTAAGGTTGTATTTGGTATTTTTCAAAAGATTGAAATTAAGTTTTCGCAACCTCATTTTCAACCTAATTTTTTTGACAAAACAACCTCAGTAGCAAAAATAATAAAAATATCCAAACCTCATTACCTCATTAAAAATTATCAATAAGGTAAAATGAGGTAATGAGGTTGGTTTTGGGAAATCCATTTTGCTACTGAGGTTTTTTTTGTCAAGTTGTTTCGTAAGAAAAATTAGATTGAAAATGAGGTTGCTATTAGATTGTTTTTACGTAATAGTAAAAATCTAGTGAATCGTCAAAAATATCAATTTTATAACTCACGCAGTATATTTTGGGGCGGTCGGTTTATTTCTTCAAGAACCCGTTGTTGATAAGCCATGCTTTACAGAGTTCCGTCCAAATTTCGTTACCGGTTTTGTTTTTCGCCAACCCTTGTCCGTGCGATCCTTTTTGGTAAATGTGCAACTCCGCCGGAATTTTATATTTGCGAAGCGCAAGGTAAAACTCCACTCCGTTTTCCGCCGGAACAGCAGTGTCTTCATTCGTGAAAAAAATAAAGGTCGGCGGCGTTTTTTCCGTAACTTGTTTTTCGTTTGAATAATAATCGATAAGTTCTTTCGGTGCGTCCGCGCCGATGAGATTGTTCTGCGAACCACGATGCGTAAATTTCGCATCAAATAAAATAACCGGATAGCAGAGAATCATAAAATCCGGTCGGCAACTCATTTTGTCAATCTCATCGTTTGGCTCTTTTATGTTATCGAAATGAGTTCCGGCGGTTGAAGCAAGATGTCCGCCGGCGGAAAAACCCATAACACCGATTTTTGCCGGATCAATTCCCCACTCTTTGGCGTTAAACCGAACCGTGCGGATCGCACGTTGAACATCAAGCAATGGATTCGGATGACCGTAACCTTTGCCGCGATGACGATATTCCAAGATAATTGCTGTTACTCCAAACGAATGGAACCATTCGCCGAATTGTTTTCCTTCGTGATCCAAAGCCAATCCGCCGTAACCGCCGCCCGGACAAACAACCACCGCCATATCGGTCGCGTTATTTTTGTCGGGAAACCAAACAGTCATACGCGGTTTGTCCTTTTCTTCCGTCCCCAACGCGTTGGGGGCTCCCTGCTCCCACAGCGTTATCTGTTTCTGTTCCGCAGCATTCGTAACCGTATTCATTCCTGCCGGATTCATCATTACGAAGGAACATAAAATAAACAATAATGTTGTCAAAGATAATGTTGTTTTCATCTGAAATAGTTAAGTTAATAGTTAATAATGAATAGTGAATAATGTTGCGTGTGGAATTTTTCTGATTCTACCGTATTAGGTGTTTCACAACGGAAATTCATTAAAGGTAGGCAATCATCAGGTGGGCGATCCGCCCGCTGGGCGGTCGCGCCGGTTGACTCGGCATTGACTCCAAAACGGAAGGCAACACTATTTGCTGCAGTTAATCTAATTCACAGTCGGTTAACGCCGACGCGACCTTTTAGCAAAAGGTCGCCCACCTTATAATTGCTTATCTTTAACGAAAATTCCGATGAAATATTACCTATTATTTTACGATGCAAATGGGAGTTCAACGACGGCGCATCATTGATAGCCGTAACGCTTTTGAGGTTTCGGCTTTCTTTTTGGCGTCGCGTTTATCAAATTCCTGTTTGCCCTTGCACAATCCCATCAACACTTTTGCCTTACCTTCTTTGAAATACATTCGGAGCGGAACCAACGTCAACCCTTTTTCGTAAGCCCGTTTGGCAAAACGTTCAATTTCGCGGCGATGCATTAACAATTTTCTGTCACGTTTTGGTTTATGGTTAAACTGGTTTGCTTCGACATATTCGGGAATATCGCAACCGACCAGCCAAACTTCACCGTTTCGGACACGCCCGTAAGCCTCCGCAAGCGCAACAGTTCCCGCCCGCAAACTCTTGACCTCGCTTCCAACCAACACAATACCACATTCCAAACTGTCCAGAATATGATATTCATGTCTTGCTTTACGATTTTCCGAAACAGTCCGCTCGTTAGACGAAACCTGATTTTTTTTATTTTTCTTGCCCATAACATCAACAATAAAAATGAAACTCTTCCCGCTTTCCACTATTAACTATTATCTATTAATTATTAACTATCAATAGTCTTCCGGTAATTGTTTCATTTGTCGTAATGAAAAGACGGGACCTTCTTTGCAGACGTAAACGGGACCGCAGTTACAACGTCCGCATTTTCCAACACCGCATTTCATTCGGTTTTCGAGACTCGTAAAAATATTGGCGTCGTCCATTCCGGCTTCGGCGAGAACGGGAAGAGAAAATTTAATCATCACCGGAGGTCCCACCACTAAAGCGGCGGCGTTTTTCGCGTCGAATTTTGCTTCTTTGAGAATTGTTGGAACAAATCCGATTTTGCCGTTCCATTCCGGCGTTTCGCCTCCCGGATCGACGGTTTGCAAAACGTCCACATTGGGAAATTCCGTCCATTTCGCCAAATCGGTTCGGAACACCAAATCGCCGACAGTTCGCGCCCCGTAAACAATGGTGATTTTGCCGTATTTTTCCCGATTTTCGAGAGCGTACCAGATTGCGCAACGGATAGGCGGCATAGCGATTCCGCCGCCGACAAACACGAGATCTTTTCCTTCCCATTCTTTCATGGGATAGGCGTTCCCGTAAGGACCGCGGAAACCAATCGTTTCACCGGGAACAATTTTCCACATGGCTTCGGTAACTCTTCCGGTTTTGCGAAAACAAAATTCGAGATAATCTTTCCAATTGGAACTGGAACAGATATTGAAGGTTGATTCGCCGTAGCCGAACACGCTGTAAAGTCCGAATTGCCCGACGTTGAAAGAAAAATTCTTTTGCTTTTCTTCGTCCCGAAAACGGATTCGGACGGATTTCACATCAATTGTATGCTGTGTTGTTTCAATAACTTCCATCAAATCCGGCTTATAGATATTGATGTTATCGTTCATTTTTTCTTTGCGGGTTGGATAAATTGAATAATTGGATAAAAGGGGTTGAATCGGGTTGAGCAAAACAACGGCAAATTGTTTTGGTTCATTAGTTTTGATTCGGCTCAGTAAAAACCAGATTATAACATTTTAAATTTAAAAACAAAGCACTGGTAAATAGTGAATAGTGGATAGTTAATAGTGAATATGAGGTGGGTGATCCGCCCGCTGGGCGGTCGCGCCGGTTGAGTTGTAATTGACTCCAAAACGGAAGGCAATTCAGTTTGCTATCGTTAAACTGACTCACTGTCGGCTAATACCGACGCGATGTTTTAGCAAAACATCGCCCACCTTAGGATCGCTTTTTCGCACGTGCCAAAAAGGACTGAGCATGAATAAATTTTTACAAGATTGGTATTACGTGTGGAGTCATTAATTGCTATACTTCCGACAAGTAGGATTATTAAGTTTGTAACTGTTTACGAATAATCAAACGGGCTTAAGAATCGTAAGTAACACAATTTTTTACCAACATTCTTTATATTTCAGTGGGAGCGGCAATGCGTATTATTCTTGGTATGACGGGAGCGAGTGGTGTTGTGTATGGATTGCGGTTACTTAATGTGTTGCAACGTACCGATCATGAGATTCATGTTGTGATGAGTTCCGCGTGGCATACGGTGGCGCGGCAGGAACTCGGTCAACAATATGCGCCGCCTCAATCCTCTTCTTCCACTGTTATTTACGACCCGGACGATTTTAGTGCGGCTATTTCCAGCGGGTCGGCGGAAGTTTCCGGTATGATTATTGCTCCTTGCTCCGGCAGTTCACTTGGCTGTATTGCCGCCGGTGTCAATCGGCATCTCATTCATCGGGCGGCGGAAGTTCAACTCAAAGAACATCGCCGGCTTATTTTACTTGTTCGGGAATCGCCGCTTTCGTTAATTCATCTCCAAAATATGGAACGTGTTACGTTAGCCGGCGGCATCATTCAACCCGCTTCGCCACATTTTTATCATGTTCCACAAACAGTCCATGATATGGTTGATTCCGTTGTTGCCCGAACACTGGATTTGATCGGAGTGAAACACGAACTTGGAAAACGTTGGAAATGAATGTTTCAGGACATCAGTAGGATTGCAAGTTTTTATGAGGTAATGGGATATACTCATCACACTTGAGTTTTAGTTTTTTTGTGAATAGTGTTCATTGTTCGTCATGTCCCTTTTGTTCCTCATATCTCTCTACTAAAACGAAAACCGAATTTTTCAAAAAAATCGGAATTTTTTGAAAAATAATTTAAAATTCAAAGATCCCCCCTCTTGTAATCCGATTTTGTTTCGTGTTAAATTTGTTAATTATTCAATTATGTTCCGTAATTTTTTACCGTATTGTGTTTGCGGTAACGGGATGTGGTTATTTCCAAGAGACCTTTGTAATATAAAAGGAGT
>JAISBG010000303.1 GCA_031266315.1 Planctomycetaceae bacterium
TTTGAAGATAGGTTTCCCAAATGACTTGTACAGGATCATCTTGTTGTCCTGATGCGTAAGGACATACAACCATCAATAAAATCAATCCAACTAATAAACCGAAGGATAAGCTTTTCATAGTAATTCCTTTCTTAAAAATAGAATAGAAAATACCTACGAACCACAATCTTCCGCTTCCGACGTAGTTGTATCTGTTCCTTCCTCCGTGATTTTCGTACCTGTTGCTGTTACTGTACCGTCATTAGATAGTAGATTAGAACAATTGAATCCAGAACCTTGAGTACAGTAACACCCGGGAGCATTGGATTGATCCGTGCGTGTATAACGGTATTCGTAATTTTGTCTGTACTCAAAATCAACCAGTTTGACATAGTACTGACCACAGAGTTTTGTATGGGGAGGAGCAGAAACAGAAACCTGTCTCGTAACCGTTATCTGAGCCGAAACACTTGTCCCCGTTACACTGCCTATAGTGGTTATTCTTTCGTAACCCGCACCGAATGAAGAACCTAAGTGTAAAGAGTGATTAGAGCTCTGTTGCCAAAGGTCCTGAGCAATATATCCTATTGTAAACGATTGGGACACGCTTTTCGAAGCGGTTACTCCCTGCTGGTCAGAACAGTTATTACTACACACTGGAGCATCAATGTAAGTCTTCCGTGCGTTGGATAATGTTTCCTGAACAGAAAACAGAATTCTTTTACAAACTTCAGTCGAATTACAGTTGGTCGTCGAACCGAGAATCGTTCGAACCGTACAGTATTGGGGATCGACGAAGGCGGTATCCGCGGAACAGGTTCTTGCGTACAAAAAAACGACGAAAGAAACAAGTAAACCAAGAATAACAGTATTTTTCATTTTTTTCTCCATTTTGGAAAATTTTGATAAAATAAACGGAACCTCATTTTATATCCTCTCTACTTTTTTAAAATCCGGTTTGATTTTTTGTTGCAACTACAAAAAATACTTAATTTTAAGTCTGGAACATACTATCGCGTGTTCATACAACCGAATTTTCAAATGTAAATGAGTATAACAACTAGCTAGTGAACACTAAGTATTTTTCTAAAAAGTTATTTTACACTGCTCTATTTTTTATTTTTAATTAAAGGGAATTAACGTTTTGAGAACTGGGTACCGCGTCGTGCTTTTCGGAGACCGTATTTTTTACGTTCCACTTCGCGTGCATCGCGTGTCAAAAGGCTGTGTTCGCGTAATTTCGGTTCTGTTTCCGGGTCGAATTTTTTGATAGCCCGCGCGATACCGAGTTTACAAGCGTCTGCCTGACCGGTTGTGCCGCCGCCTTCAACCTGAATCAAAACATCGACGTCATCTCTTTTTTCGGTCAATGTCAACGGAGCCAGTACAGCAATCCGTTGTTGTTCGGTTTTGAAAAAATCTTCCAATTCACGGCAATTGATGCTGATTTTACCGGTTCCCGGGCGCACCCGAACTCTTGCAACCGACGACTTCCGGCGTCCGGTTCCAAGAAAATCATTTTTACCGTTTCCTTCAATAATAAAGTTACCAAAATGAACCATTTTAATTTTTTAATTAATTAATTTTTAAAAATTTTCAATCTTAAAATTAGTGTTAGCAATAGATTGTACAAAAATTATCACCAACGGATTTTAATTTTGAGTTTTTTGAGTTGTTGTTTATTTTTTTGCTAATTCAAGAACTTCGGGTTGTTGAGCCTGATGGGGATGGGCAACACCGGTACGATAAACTTTTAGTTTTGAAAGCATTTTTTTGGCGAGTTTATTTTTCGGGAGCATACGTCGAACGGCTTCGGTTAAAACGAGTTCGGGTTTATGTTCCAGGCGATGCCGGACAGTTTCAGTTCGGAGACCGGGCCATTTTGTGTACCAGGTATATTTCTTTTGGTCTAGTTTTTTACCGGTGAACACAATTTTATCGACATTTGTTACGATAACATATTCACCAGTATCGACATGAGGCGTATAAGTTGGTCGATGTTTCCCCATCAGGATCATTGCGATATCGCTTGCCAAACGTCCGACCACTTTGTCTGTCCCATCGACGAGGTACCATTTTTGTGGAACTTCGTTCGGTTTTGCCATGTATGTTTTGTCCATGATTATCAGCGTGTCAGATTTACGTGAATTGAAGACTTTAATTTAAAGAAAACACGATTGTACCTAGTTTTCTTTTCTTGCCAAGACGGGGGAAAGAATTTTTTCTAGTTCCGGTTTTTTCCCGTGCCGGTTTTGACCGCAATTATGTTCCTAATCCTTTTCACTCCATCTTTTCGTTGACTTTTATTAATTTTTGGAATGTACGAATTTTACCTATTTTAATATTTATTTTCTTTTTGAAAATCTTTCCGATTTTTTCTATTTTTTTCATTTTTCGGATTGAAATTCTCTTTTTTTTCTAATTTGGATAAGTTATATTGGACAAGAGGGTAAAAATCACCTATAAATGATACAAGAGAATTGTTGAATTGTTTCGGAAGAAGTTTTTTGTCATTTTCCCGATACAGTTTATTCTATTGTTTTCTTTGATGTAGTTTACCCGATGTCGTTTATCGTTTACACAAGGATTATGATAAATCTTTGGGAAGGTATTCCAATTATTAGGAGAGATGTAATATGAGAATTTCTTTATTGTTCTTACTTCCGTTATTTTTATTTTCTCTGACTGTTGTTCAGGCAGAAGAAGAAAAAACGGGGCAATCCAACGCAACATCATCAAAAGTGCCAACCGAAATTGGTTTTTTCGATGCGGTGAAGCAAAATTTGATTGAAGCAAAGATTACGGCAAAAAATTCAATGGAAGGGCGTGTTACCATAAAAAACAAATCGGGACTTCCGCTCCGTATTAACTTGCCGGAAACTTTTGCGGCAGTTCCGCTTGGGCAATTCGATGATTTAGGAATGGGCGGCGGAGACGGCGGAGGACGTCGAGGTGGTCGTGGTGGCGGCGGTGGTAGTCGGGGCGGCGGTGGAGGAGGTGCCCAAACAACCGGCGGAGGTTTCGGCGGTGGCGGAGGATTCGGAGGAATGGGCGGTGGCGGCGGTTGGAGTATTCCGCCGGAAAAAATTGTTCGTCAAGATGTTAACATGGTTTGTCTTGAACACGGAAAAAGAGAACCCGCCCGACACATGAATTATGAATTACGTCCGCTTAGTTCTGTTACAGATAAACCGGAAGTTCACGCTCTTTGCAATTTGGTAGGAAACGGTGCAATTGATCAGGATGCGGCTCAGGCGGCTGTTTGGCATTACAACAATGGACTTTCTTGGGAAGAATTGTCAAACAAACAGCATAAACCAAGAGTTGATTCACCCAATACGGTTTCTTATTTTTCGCAGGAACAAATGCTTTACGCGATGACTCTCGGTAAACAAATCGAGGAAAAAATCGCAAAAGAAGAGGAAGAAAAGAAAAAAGAGTCCGCTAAAAACAAAAAATCATCTTCCTACGCTGATGAATTAAAATAAGCGGTAATATTTATGAATTGGTGTGATCAATTTTCACACCAATTCACAAACACAGGAATTTTTGTAATTATTCAGCGGAATTTTCCTGATTCTACCGGATTAGGTGTCCAAGCATGAAAAGTTCGTTATTAAACGCGAAAAGAGGTGGGCTATTTATCAAAAAGCCTACTGGGCGGTTGAGTTTGCATTGACTCCAACACGGAAAGCAATACCATTTGCCGTCGTTAATCTGATTCACTGTCGGCGAGTACGCCGACGCGACCTTTCAGCGAAAGATCGCCCACCTGATGAATATTACCTATTATTTGACGATTTCGGTGGGAAACACCTAATCCAGTGGAATCAGCAATTTTTCACACTTTTTCGCGTTAAAAAACAGAACAATAGACCTTTTCTCTAACCTTTTTGTAGTGTCAATTCTTGGTTTATGATAGCGCAGGTGAGAGTTGTCCGAATATTGTGTCTTTTCCGTCGATTTCGGTATCTGTCTTTTAAGATAC
>JAISBG010000415.1 GCA_031266315.1 Planctomycetaceae bacterium
GTCTTGGAGTCGAGTAAGACTCACCCGGCGCAACCTTTCAGCGAAAGGTTGCCCACCTCTTTTGGCGAATTTTTGTGTGGTTCGCGTTTAAAATGGGCATTTTCAATGCCTATCCCTTGACGAACATTTGAATCGTAATACAATGGATTACATTTGAAATATAACAAAGCGGTTATAGGTTGTTTTTATAAATTCTTCTATTGTACTAAACTATTGTGCTGAAAAAAGATAAAACACATATTTCGACCTCAGAATGGGAAGTAATGCGTGTCCTTTGGGACACCGGGCAACCAATGACGGCTACCGAAATTGCCAGAAAATTGGAAGGATATGCCAATTGGAAATCGCGTACCGTTCGCACTTTCATCAATCGGTTGGTCAAAAAACAAATTTTGTCCGCAGAAAAAAAAATCGTCGCCGGTCTCGAATTGTATCATTTTTCCCCACTCGTCGGTGAAGCAGAAACATTGCAAATCGAACAGGATCATTTTCTTTGCCGTTTTTTCGGCGGTACAATTCATTCCATGCTCGCAAGTTGTATTCAGCAAGGACAACTCTCTCAGGAAGAACTAAAACAATTGCGGGAATTACTTGATCAGGAAATCGGGAAAGGAGGAAAAAAATATGACTGAATTTTTCTCCCTGCCAGTCCTGATTTTCGAACAATCATGGGATGCAACATTGTTGATTATCGCTCTGTTTTGCACGCTGGGTTTGATCGGTAAACGTTTACACCCCGCATGGCGTTTCGGTATTTGGTTACTGATTATCATTCCGTTGTTCCTTCATATTTCCATACCGTCTTCGTGGAGCATTTTCAATCTGATTCCGTCAGGGCACAAACTTATTGATTTCGTCATGTTGCCGGCAGTTGGAGGAATAATTTCATTGCCCGTTTTGTTCACAACCGTTTGGGTTTCAGGATGCGTTTTAATGACAGTTATTTTCGGACGTCAGGTTTGGGCGTGTCGGCAATGGATTAAACATGCTCATTCCGTGAAAAATAAACACGCGTTAGCCATTTTCAAAAAATGTCGGCTTCGAATGAATGTCAAACTTCAACTTCGTGTTATGGAAAGTCCGTTGGTTTCCGGTCCGTTTTTGATCGGAATAATTCGTCCGATTTTGCTGTTGCCGCGCGGAATGGCGCAAACGGCTTCCGAAAATCAGTTGCGTACGGTTTTTCTCCACGAACTGGCACACTTGAAACGCCGCGATGTATGGAGCAGTTGGGTGATGAGTGTTCTGCTCGTTGTTCACTGGTTCAACCCGTTTCTTTGGGCGGCAATTCGCCGAATGAACGCCGACCGCGAAGAAGCTTGCGATGTTATGGCGTTGGAAACATTGAATCCGACGGAACGTCTCGCTTATGGTCATGCCCTGATTGATATTGCGGAACATTTTTTATCGCCGCGCAAAACACCCGGTTTGGTTGGTATTGCCGAAACAAAAGAACTCATGACCGGACGTATCGAAATAATTCAAAAAGTCGGGACATGGAAATGGCATTGGAAAGCACTTGCAACAGTTCTTGCTTTTTTCATTGCCTTGATGATTATGACGGACGCCGTTGCTGTTGTTAAAACTCAATGCACAAAATCCTTGTGTATTCCTTGCCATTCGTCGCAATGTTTTACGCCGTAGTCCGTATGGAAAGCAGTTGCTTAAACGGTAACAAGTTTAAGTTGTTCATAAAGTATTTTTTTTGTAACTTTCAACCTGATAAGTAGGAGACTTTTTTATGGAAATGAACCGTAAAGAATTTTTGAAAACGCTTAGTGTTGCGGGAACGGCTGCGGCTGTTGGCAACTTCGATGCGCTGGATGTTTTTGCACAGAATAGCGATAAAACCGGTACGCCGGATTTAGTTGCTGTTATGGGCGGCGAACCCGATGTCATGTTCCAAAAAGCGATTGCGGAACTTGGCGGAATCGGTAACTTCGTCAAAAAAGATCAAAAAATTGTTATCAAACCGAATATCGGTTGGGATAAAACACCGGAAATGGCAGCGAATACCAACCCGATTCTGATTAAAGAATTGGTGAAACAAATTCTCGCCGCCGGTGCTGCTGAAGTCCTTGTTTTCGATCACACCTGCGACGAGTGGAAAAACTGCTATAAAAATAGCGGAATTGAAGCCGCTGTTCTGGAAGCGGGCGGAAAAATGGTTCCCGGTAACGATGCCCGTTATTTCCAAGAGGTCGAAATTCCGGACGGCAAAATCCTGAAGAAAACGCAAATTCACGAAGCCCTGCTCAATTGCGATGCATGGTTTAATGTCCCTGTTCTCAAAGTTCATGGCGGTGCCAAAATGACAATTGCCATGAAAAATTACATGGGACTCGTTTGGGACAATAAATGGTTTCACAAAGAAGGTTTGCAACAATGTATTGCGGACAGTTGCACTTGGGTGAAAAGACCGGTTCTCAATATTGTTGATGCGTATCGGATTATGAAATCAAATGGTCCGAGAGGCAGATCGGAAGCCGATGCAGTTTTGGTCAAAGCGTTGTTTTTGTCTAAAGACATTGTCGCTGTTGATACCGCTGCAACAAAATTCGCCCAACGTTACACCAATGTTACGCTGGAAGATGCCGCGCACATCGGTCTCGGTGAAACACTGAAACTCGGTACGACAAATCTCGACAACCTCAATATCAAACGGATTACGGTATAAACCAACGAAAAACAACGTTGACTTACCGTAAACGAAACGATTTGCCAAGAATTTGCCAAAAGATTTGCCAAGAAATTTACCAAAAGTTAAGCGGTCTTTCACCGAAAGACCGCTTAACGGCGGTTGTTATTCTATACTGCGTGAATCATAAAATTGAATATCTCTAAAAATTCAAATTGTCTCTCACAAAAGCATGAAGAACACAAAGGCAACTTTTCAGCGAAAATGTGCTTGTCTCTTGGCTACGGTTATGCCGCGATGGATTTACTGTCTCCTCCAAATTCCAAAATAATCGTGTTTCTGCAATCCTAAAATCCGATACAATCGGAAAATTTTCTGATTCTACCGGATTAGGTGTTTCCCCGAAATAGTAAAATCATTGGTAATATTTCAACAGAATTTTCATTAAAGGTAAGCAATCATAAGGTGGGCGATGTTTTGCTAAAACATCGCGTCGGCGTTAGCCGACTTTGCCCCTGTTGACGGTAGGCAATACAGTTTGCCGTTGTTAATCTGATTCACTGTCGGCGATCGCCGACGCAACCGTTCAGCGAACGGTTGCCCACCTTATGTTATGGTTGTTTATTTTGCTTTCACTTCGTGAATCCAATGAAATTTCGGCGGAGGACTTCCGGCAATGAGAGCACCTTCAAAAGTTTCTTTGAGAAAAAGCGTTTTACCCTTCGGGGTTTTATCGGGATCGGGAAACGAGTCGCCTTTTTGTAAAATCGGCTGCTGTTCGGGAATACCGCCAAACGAGTACGAACCGGCAACCTGACACGGAAACCAAAAGCCCTGAGGTGTTGCCGGTTTTTTGGTGTTGCGGGCGGCGGCATTTGATGAATCTTTTGATAAATTTGATGCTGTCAGTTCCGGTTTTAGTTCAAGGTAAAACTCCGCGTAACAGTGTTCCGGCAACCGGACAATCCGCGCCGGAATTTTTCCGGCACGGCAAAGCGCAACAAATAAACAACTCATGTCTTTACAATCGCCCTCCCATGCTCCTTCCGGCATATTGATCACCGCCCACGCTCCTTTTGCCGGTCGGTTTTTACCGGCTTCGTCATATTGAACATTATTTTGTACAAAAGTATAAAGAGATTCAATTTTATCCCAATCGGTTGTTTTATCTTTGGTGATTTCGCTGAACATTTTAGCAAATTGCAATTTATTACATTCAATCGTCGGACTTTCTTTAAGATAGGATTCCAAACCGTTTGGAGTTCGTTTCGGAATAACATAATCTTCAGGATTGTCAGGCGGCAGGAGTTCATAGTTTAGAAGTTCAAAATCAACAATAACTTCAACTTTTCGATGCGGACGCATTCGACCAAGTGTAAGAATCATTTCTTTGGCACCGTTATTGACAATTCTGTACCGAATATTATTGGAAAGAGCAGTATCGGTTTTTTCTTCATTAATTTTCAAAACTTCCTGTTCAAACCAATCCGTAGGAACCGGAATCATCACTTTGGCTTCCTCAATCAGGGAACCGGGTTCGATAACAATACCAGCCCGCCAGATTTGCCGTTGACCGGCACCGCGTTTCGGTCCGCCGTTGACCAACTTTTTTTCATTGGTTTCGGCGGAAACAGCAGCAGTAGCGGCAGTGTCCGTTCCAAAATCAAACTGAGCAAACACCACAGAAGAAAAAATAGTTGTTGCCCCAAAAACAGTTACAGCAAACAACCGTGTAATAACAAATTTGTACAACATTTCGGAAAATATACTGTGTTAGGGTTGTATTGGGGTATTTTTTAAATAACTATTTCCTGATTGATCCGAAAAACCGGATAGCCCGATAGGGCTTTATTTTTGTAACTACAGGTCTTTGACCTGCGGGAAATCGCCGCCTCTCGACACTGCCTGAAAGGCAGGATTTTAAGGTATTATCTAAAAATCTAAAAATTTTAATAATCTAAAATCCTGCCTTTCAGGCAGTGTTGTTGGTATTTCCATTCCGCAGGTCGTTGACCTGCGGTTATGAAAATAAAGCCCTATCGGGCTACTATTTTTCGTATCAATCCCGTGAATCGTTACATTAAATTTTGCGAAAATTCTACTGAAATATTACAAACGTTTCAATTGTTTTTTGTTCGTAATTTTTCGTAAAATCGGACATATTGTTCTGCGCTTTTTTGCCATGACCAGTTTTGTCTCATGCCGTTTTGCATTAGCCGTTTCCAAAGGTCTTTTTCGTTCCAATAAACACTCAACGCCCGCCAGAGAGTCGTGTTGAGATCGTGCATTGAATCGGCGTAAAAGGAAAATCCGGTTGCGGTTTCGTTGAGCAAGGTTTCCTCGTTGAGATTGACAACCGTATCCGCAAGACCGCCGGTTTCATGAACCACCGGAACTGTTCCGTAAAGTTGGCTATACATTTGGTTTAATCCGCAAGGTTCATAGCGGCTTGGCATGAGAAAAATATCAGAACCCGCTTCAATTTTGTGCGCCCATTCGTCGGAAAATTCACACCGTACCGCAACATTTTGGGGATAACGTTGAGCAAGTTCGTTCAAACGTGCTTCCAAAACGGCATCACCTTTTCCAAGCAGGCAAAACTGGATTCCGTGTTTTTCAACCCAAAGCGGAATTGCCTCCGCGATCAGGTCAATTCCTTTTTGATAAGCGAACCGGCTGACAACTCCCACCAACGGCGCATCCGGTCGAACCGCTAACCCCAACCCTGTTTGTAAATCTTGTTTACAAAGCGGTTTTTTTTCAAACACGGTTGTTGCGTCGAATTGGGCTGCGATGTAAGTATCTGTCGCCGGATTCCAGCGTTTGGTGCATACACCATTCAGAATACCGCGAAGCATGGGACTGCGGTATTGCAGAACCGACTCCATGCCGCAGCCAAATGTGGGCGACTGAATTTCCAACGCATAACGGGGACTCACCGTAGTAATACCATGCGCAAACATGACACCGGTTTTCATCAGATTCAGTTTACCGTAAAACTCCATCTGATTGTAGGTAAAATGTTCCCAACCAATTCCCGTCAAAAGCATGTCCCAATGCCAGAAAATCCCTTGATATGCTAAAATATGAATCGTATGCGCGGTAACAATTTTTTCATAACCTTTTTTGTCTCGGTACAAAATATCCAGATAAGCCGGTATCAATCCGGTTTGCCAATCGTTGGAATGAAGAATGTCGATTGAAAGATTCAATACGGCAATTGATTCCATGACTGCACGGCTAAAGAAAACAAAACGTTCACAATTATCGTTATAATCCGTCCCATTTTCAGAATAAAGTTCGAGGCGGTCAAAATAGTGATCCTGACGAACAAAATAAACGGGAATTTCAGTTCCTTTGAGCGTTCCTTTCCAAAGTTCAGCAAGAATGGTTCTTTGACCAACCGGAACGGGAAAACGAATAGAAGTTTCTTCGAGTGGTTCGCCGCAAGTAAAAACACTGCGATACGCAGGAAGAAAAAGAATTGGGTGATGTCCGAGTTCAGTCAATGCGGTTGGAAGCGAAGCACAAACATCCGCCAACCCGCCGGTTCGGGCAAAAGGAGCAATTTCACTACATGCAAATAAAATGTTCATTGAATTTAGTTATTCCCGTTTGAGTAATTTCAAATTTTTAATAAATTAAATAAATATCTAAATAAATAACAGCATCATTTCGGATTGGGAAAAATCTCAATTCGTTTTATTTTAACAGATTTATGAACCGTGAAAAGTGGATAGTAAAATAGACAATTACGCAAAAAAGTAGCCTCAAAGAAGGAGGTGGGCAATCCGCCCGCTGGGCGGTTGCACCGGTTGACTCATTATTGACTCCAAAACAGTTGGCAATAGAGTTTGCCGTCGTTAATCTGGTTCCCTATCGGCGAAAATGGGTGGGCGATCCCTTCGCTGAAGGGTCGCGCCGGTTGACTCATTACTGACTCCAAAACGGAAAGCAACATAGTTTCCCTTGTTAATCTAATTCACTGTCGGCTAACGCCGACGCAACCTTTTAGCAAAAGGTTGCCTACCTTGGGTTTACTTTACTTTGATTCTTCGTGAACCGGATACAACGCTTTTTTTTTGCTCTTGGCAATATTATTGAAAATCGATATAATTTTTGACGGTTTGGCTATTGGGAACCGAAAAAGTGTTCAGGGATTGTCTGCTTTGCTTTCTGGTAACAATGATTTGAGGAGTTTTTCTTTGACGGAATCACAAACAAAATTGACATTTATCCATTTTTTACGGGCAGGTATTCTTTTAGCAACATTGATTGTTGTTCCGGCAATGGCGGTTTGTTGGAATATGATTCCTAAAGATTTTTGGGAAAACGATCAATATGATAAAAATGATCAAACGACGTGGATTTCTTCTGCGTCGGAACAGTCCGAACAACCGGAAAATTCCCGTTCCGGCGAAGAGTTAACGGTTGAGTCGGTCGTCGAATTACCGGCAACATCTCCGCCGTTTCTTCTGTCGAGACCACAGGAAGATGTTCGCGGTCAAAACACCGCCATCAAAACAATGGGCGGAACAAACGACAAAACATCGGAACAACCAATTCCTAATTCTTTCAACAATAAATCATCAATTACCTTAGCCGCAGAACCGTCCGAACAGATACAAAAAGAAAACTATTTTGCCGAACAACAAACAACGGAAATATTACCGCAACGGAATTTTCCGATACTTGAGAGCCAACTAAAACAACTTGGCGCAAAATATTACCGATTGGAAAAGTGGGGGAGTCGCGGTGAATTATTCCGATTTTCCTGTTACGTTTCCCCTTCGGATTCGTATCAATATCAAAAATATTTTCAAGCGATTGATTCGGACGAACTTCGGGTTATGGAATCCGTGATTGAAGAAATCAAACGCTGGAAAAAAACTGATCGTACCGGACTTTAATCACCTATAGAAATGAAACAGAAATTGACGCAAGCCGAAGCCGATGCCTTAATCCAAATGGAAAAATTTTATACCGGAACGGATATTTTTGATTTTCCGAGTATGGGCGGTTCTTTACGTATTCCGTTACATTCTGCCGATAAAAGGGAAGACTTTACGTTAGACATTTCAAGAAATAAAATTGCCTTTGAAAGGAATAAATTGCAAACACGTGTAAGAAAAACAATTATTCTTGTGAGGATTGACATTGGCGGGCAGCCGCATCGTAACCCTGATGGAGAAGAAATCAACTGTCCCCATTTGCATTTGTATCGGGAAGGATTTGATGATAAATGGGCAATTTCGTTGCCAAGCGTTTTCATCGCTCCAAGTAATATTTTCCGAACGCTTAATGAATTTATGGATTATTGTAATATTATCACTAAACATTTTATTAGGAGGGATTTGTTCATATGATTGCCGGAGAAATCGAAAACCTCCTTCAAGAATATCACCGATGGCTGAAGGACAAAACAACTGTTAAGAAAATCGGTTCTGATTGGGCGGAAATTACAACGCCTTACTTAGACCGCCATAATGACTGTTTGCAAATTTACGCAAAGAAAGACAGCGGCAATTTTATCTTAACTGATGACGGTTATATCATTAACGATTTGTTGGATTCAGGATGTTCATTGGATAATCCGAAACGTAAAAAGATATTGAACACTACGCTTGCCGGTTTTGGTGTCCGATTAGAAAATGATACATTGACGATTCACGCTTCCGCTGAGAACTTCGCAATAAAAAAGCATAACATTATTCAGGCAATGTTGGCGGTTAATGATATGTTTTATCTTGCCTCGCCGCATGTCGAGAATTTTTTCATTGAAGATGTTACACAATGGTTTGATGTTTCCGAAGTTCGTTATACTCCCAAAGTTAAATTTTCCGGTGCGAGCGGTTTTGACCATTTGTTTGATTTTGTGATTCCTAAATCCAGCCGGTCAGGTGAACGGCTTGTGCAGGTATTATCGAATCCAAGTAAAGACCAAGTAGAATCGCTTGTTTTCAAGTGGCTTGATACGAAGGATACTCGTCCCAATGGTTCCCTGCTTTATACAATATTGAACGATATAGTCAAAGAAGTTCCGTCTTCAAT
>JAISBG010000426.1 GCA_031266315.1 Planctomycetaceae bacterium
CGTGTTTTTTATTGAATTTGAATTTTTCATGGTAAAGTTTCCTTTTTGAAAAAAGTTGTACCAATACTGAAATAATCGTGAAACATCCGCCGTAATACAATACGACTGAAAAATGCAGCACAGGTTCAATATTGTTAAATCGACACAAAACAAAAATTCCACTGGATAATTACGTAGGATCAAAGGTTTAGCGGGACGACCGAAATCTTGCGAAAAACCCCGTAAGCAAGATGACAACACTAAATAAAATAATCAACGAAACAAATACTGGAGCGGAATAGGTTACCGGTTCTGTTCGCGCTATTGAAATTTCTGTTTTATCAAGTTGAATGCCCTCGACTTCCGGCAACGGTTGACCCGAAAACAATGCGGCATTGAGTGCTGACCGATAATTGCTCACCGTTTCAGAAGACGCAATGTTTCCAATGAAATCATGTAGTTTCGCGTTGGCACAGGTTTCATAGGAACAACCCGCCCCGTTTTCAACAACAAGAGCAGCATGAAGTTCCGTCAAGTTTTCCACTACCTCATGCGATGGCAACCAAAGTTCTTTGCGAATTGTTTCCAACATGATTGCCGTCAAATCTTGAAGAGCATAAGGATGTTTTTTCGTAAAATAGTCCTTCATATTTAGGTTATGTTTATCTTCAATATAAATCCGATAAGTCTCTTCCCACAAAGATGCATCAATACTCGAAGGTTGTACAACATTCCAACTATAAAGATTTCTTATCGTTTCAACAATTTGAGTTGCCGCGCTGTTACCTTCACGTTGATTTGCCACGATATATTTTGGATTCCAAAGAGTTGTGCGAATTTCTTCATGGATTGCGGATTTGGCGTTTGTTGTTTTTGCACGTTGCGGATTACGAAGATCACTAAACCAAATTTGTGGATCACCACCCGTTTTCGCGCGAACAGCAAGTGCAAGCGTGGAAAATTCGTAAACATGGTCAAGACGAAGCGGTCCCCAAACATTCGATGAGCGTGAAAAAAGAACAATATCCGTTTCCTGCAATTGCAATTCAAGAAGCCCCGCAATTGGTCGCCCCCACACTTTGCCGTTTCGGTAGATACCGTTCATATTCGAGATATATTTGTCGGCAATTTCATTTTCCGTTTCCCAACGATCTCCACGTTCGATAACCGACATAATTCCGGTACCATAATTCTTTGCATAAGGTGAACCGAAAATCCGGGCAGTTGAAAGTTCACGTGATTCCGCTGCCGAAAGACCTTTTTGTTTTAACAATGATTCCGCCGCAAGAGAATGTTCTTTGACATAATTGGGAAATGTTTCTTGCGGCAACGCAGCAATCGTTTGCACGGCTTTGTCGAGCAACTCAATACGTGAACCAGCGGCATCGCGGAATTGCCCTGAGGTCTGTACGAGAATATCAATACGCGGTCGTCTCAATTCTGCCGAAGAGATGACTTCAAAATCAATCACCGAACCACGTGAATTCCAAACAGGTCGAACTCCCAACAAATACAAGGCTTGGGCAAAAATGGTACCACGTGTACGAATATATTCTCCGCCCCAAAAGGTGCAGGCAACACGTCTCGGAAACACCCCGCCATTGGAACGACAATGCTCTTCAATGATTTCATTGGTCAATCGCATAGCAACATTCCACGCTTCACCGGAAGGAGTTGACTCAACATCAATGGATGCAATATTGCGTCCGGTAGGAGCGGCATTCGGATTGACAACCACATCGCCCCCAGACGACGGAGGAATGAAACGACCGGAAAGTGCCAACAAAAAACGGTCAAGTTCCAGATGTTGCGAATCGCGAATCGCAGCAAGGTAACGTCCAAGCCGTTCCAATGGATCTCGAATAGTTTCTGTTTTTTGTGTTGTTGGTCGTTCTGAAGGTCGTCCCGAAGGTCGGCGTGAAGGTTTTTCGTCAACCGGTTTTTTGTCCGACCAATCCGTAATTGGAGTATGCAAATTTTTTCGAACTAAGTCTTGGAGTTTTTCCTGTTTTTTTTTCGTAATGCTGTAAGAATCAACCGACGTTTCATCAAGGGGGATCGCGTCAACTGCCTGATCTCCAAGCATTGCCGTAACAGTTTGGACAATCTGCTCCTCTGTCCAGGAACGTCCAAGAACATGTAAACCATCTGTAACATTTTCACTTTCAAGACGGTGTAAATATTGATGGACTTCTTCGATTTGTTTGTCGTCAAGCAGAAAATCGTTACCGCTTTCGGGCTTAACAATATCAAGATCAACAAACAACCCCGATTCTTCGACTGAGCGTGAAATAGAACGTCTTAACTCTGTTTTGAGTAGTTCACCTTCAACAGTTTCAAAGTCAGTGATTTTATTGCAGATTTGTTGAAGTTCTCCGTAGATTTCCGATTTCGTAAACGATTGCGTCAAATGGGAAACAAGAACCGCACTGGAACGCCGTTTGGCAAGAAGTGCTTCGCCAATGTTGTTAATACTATAAATGTACACATGAGGCAAGTTGCCAATCAAAATGGAAGACCAACACGAATCACTCAACGCAATTGATTTTCCCTGCGTAAATTCCAACGAACCGTGTGTTCCAAAATGAACAACAACGTCTGCCCGAAAACCATGTCTGATCCAAAGATAGGGAGCAATATAAAAATGCGGCAATGGTTTCTGTGTTCCATGAATGGAATTGGAATCATTGTTTCCTTGTGCTATTTCTTCGTCAGTCAGTATGGCAGTTGTCGGTTGCGGTAGAATAACAATATTGCCGAATCGAATCCGGCTCACCAAAAGCATCGGTTGATTCTGTTCCTGAATTGTCAACACTTTGCCCGGAATATTTCCCCAAAGTTGCAGGACTTCCTCTTGGCGTTGTTTGGGAACATCCTGTTGAAACCATTGGGCATAAAGTTGTGCCGGAATTTTCTCCGGTTTTCCCTCTTCGACAAACCGTTCTAACGCACCAATTGCCCATTGTCCGACAGTTCGCCCTTCAATATCAATCCGTTGTTGAAATTCTTCGGAGGTTTCGGGAAATGAATCGCCAAGATTATAACCTTCCGCCCGAAGCCGTTTCAACGTGTTATAAAGCGAATCGACGGTTTCCAATCCTTGCGCTGTCAATGCGGAATGACCGGGAGCTTTATAATAAACAATGGCAACCCGTTTTTCCGCATTGGATTTCCGGCGAAGTGTTGTCCAACGTTCAACACGTTCAACCAATCGGTCAATTCTTTCAGGTATCGAATGACGAAGTTTCAATCCGTTCTCATTTTCGTCAACAGTTGAGATTGCGGTTGGTTCGATAACCCCGTCGCATTCCGGTAATGCAGTCGAAAGACTGACATACGCGCCGGACATTGCTGTCGGTTCCGAATACCATTCTTCACGTGAAGCAAGAATGAATATCGCGTTCAGACAAGGAATATTCAGGCGTTCCAAAATTTTAGAACCTTCATTTTCCGGTAACATCTGACCAATCGGAAAATAAATCGCCAGATCAGGACGGCATAACTCCAATAGTTCAGGACATGATTTTAACCCTGCAATCGTGTACACCCGCATACCGTATCGGGTCAATTTGTCGATTAACTCGTCAAGCGGTTGACGTTCCAGTGAAGCGTAAGGATTTAACAACGGTCCGAAAAGAACAATTCGCGGAGCATCCTGCCTGAATGTTTGGGATAATGAATCAAGATGTCGTTCATACTCGTCAATGTTTTCAAACAGTTTTTCGCCAAGATGAAAATAACCGACTTTCGGGTGAATCAACACTTCAGGAACATTGATCGAATACCCCTTAAATTCCCTCGCAAAATAATGTAATAACGCCGCAATATTATCAGAACCGCCTTGCTCAATGTATTCCCGAATGACCGCCGATTGTTCCTCCGGAATATTCATTTGGTTAAGCGATTCATCAAGAGTTGTTGCCGAAGTGTAAACCTTTGTTCCGGACTTTCTGGCAATATCTAATCGTGCTTTTTGTTCCGGCGTCGGTTGCCAACCCCGCGACCAAATAACAAGGACATCATAATTTTCCAACGGTGATTCGGAAAGATTATTGAAAGTAAAACGGTGAAGGGTATATGGGGTCGAGTCGGCGGCATGTTTCCAGACTGCCCAATTAGCATCGGTGAAATTAACCATCGCAATTCGTAATGGACGTATGAAACGACGCTGAACTCCCCAACCAATTAGAAAAAGGAAGGATAAAATAAGTAGGAAAAAAAACAGTGAACTCGCCGTTTTTTTCATCATTGTCCTCCAACTACTTCG
>JAISBG010000439.1 GCA_031266315.1 Planctomycetaceae bacterium
CAGATTGTCAGATTGATTTGGTCTTGAACAAACCGAACAGATCCATCTGCAAGTCCGACATTAACTCCGCCGACATGCCAACTTCGTGCGGACATTCGCGTATAATCACTAGAACCGTCTGAAGTATCAGTAGGCTTACACGCCGACAAGGGATGCCGGACGTGCCCTGTAGAAGCAATACTAATACTACAAATATCTGCTTCCATTGAGTTTGGCGATTGGTTAGTGTTAAAGAAACATGCATGCCCCTGCCAAATAAGACCACGTGTATCTTTACCGTCCGGCGAACTTTGAACTGTTTCCGACAAAGCCGCCGTGTTAGATGTTCCGTCAATCACATCTTCCATCACTGTCGTAATCGGATAGGCAGGTGTATTTGCAGTTGCTGGAGAAGAATAACCACTAGCAATGAATATGGCGCGATATTGTGATTCCTTGCCATAGGTGATGCCGTCAATCAAACTGTTACGAGGATCATACGGTGCAGGACGGTCTGCATAAGGATTGAAAACACCTTCACGCCCCATACAGACAACATAATTATGTGTCTTTATAGCCATCCAACTACTCCGATTTTGATTTCCGTCTGAAGGACAAGAATATGTGGGAATGATTAAACCGGTTAATACTAAATTGGTAAGGCTATTCCAATCGTAATCATTAGCGATCTGAGTTTTTTCGATGAATGGTAACACTTGTACTGCCCAAGTTCCATTTAAAATACCGCGTGCACCCCATGGAAAAGATTGATGAGTGTCATGGTAATTGTGCATAGCCAGCACAATTTGTTTTTGTTTATTTGAACAAGACATTCGTCTTGCCGCTTCGCGGGCAGCTTGAACAGCGGGTAATAGAAGAGCAATCAAAAAACCGATGATTGCAATAACCACAAGAAGTTCTACAAGAGTAAAAGCCGTTTTAGAAGTTCTTTTATTCTTACACAGACTGCCCCCCCCCCCCTATCTTAACACAAATTTTCCACACGGAATTGTTCAACAAGGCAAAGAATTTCCCAAAGAAGAGAGCAAACAATACGTCCAAAACTTCAAACAAACTTCTCATAAACATCGTTTTTCCCTTTCATAAAAGGAGATTGTGATTTTCCAGTTAGTGCCGCGTTACTTTTGCGGGTCACTGACAACAGACGAACTAACAAAGTTAGTTTCTAAAGACAAACTCAAGTTTGCTAATTTCAACACATTTCAGAATTTTATCAATAGGGGGCTACGATTTAGTGGAGAGTTGAGAGTAGAAAGTGGAGAGTAATAAAGCGTTACCTGTTGCGTTGTAACGACTTAAAAATTTTTCAGATTTTTTTATTTTTTTTGATTTCGGGTAAAAAAGGTAGTCAACCTTTCGCCGAAAGGTTGGTCGGCACTAGCCGACAATGACCCTGTGAACGGCAGGAAATCGAATACCAACCGGTCGGTAACACCAATTGTCGTCCCAATACAGGTGCAAGTCGGCTATCGCCGACCGATGTTTCGGCGAAACATTGCCTAACCTCTATAAATATTCGATCCGAAACGAAAATAATCCCGTTTCGATATGACGTGAAATCATCAGGTTGGGAACGGGCGGCAAATCAACGGCAAAATAAGGGACGACTTCATTCACCGATTCATTACCGAATTGATCGACCGCTTTAACACGGAAGGAATGCCAACGTCCGTTTCCAACCGGAGATAATTCCGTTCGAAAATTCCGTCCAAAGCGTTAACATGGTGTAAACCGTTTCCGTCCAGAATTGTTGAACCCCGTACCATACCGTTGTCAATATTTCGGCAATTTTGAAAACACAGATTGTCCATGTCATTTGTAACGTTTCAACAACTCAATACCATGTTGTTAAAAGTGACGTTGCGCCTTGTACCCAAATCAATTTGAGTGTTGCCCAGATCACACCGAGAGCCGCTTTTCGACCATTTCAAGATATTCCGCACTCTTAGCAATGAAATTGCGGCGTTCCATGACGAAGAACAAAATCCCCGCCGCCATAATGCCTATAATTCCAAGTTTTTCTATTCCTTGTAAAAACGTGAGATCAGGAAGGAATTGAGCAACGGGTAATGCGATACAAAAACTCAGTACACTTGCCGACGCTTCATTTGCGTGGCATTAAATGGTCGCCGTTTCAAAAATTGTTTTATAATTTCTCCTTTAACTAAATAATAGACTTGATAAACAAAATAAATTATTACCAATTTTATTGACGAGATTTACAGGATTGACAGGATAATGGGTCATGTGCAAGCGAAAACGGTGCGTTAGTGTGCAAATTTTTTGTTGTGCAGTGTGTCTTTTTCGCTTGCATTTATTATTACGATTATTCACTGCCTCAATTGAAGCCCAATGTTTGTCGCGGTGAGCTTCCACATAGATGTCCGATTGTGTAACCACCGCCGGATAATTTTTAAAACGAAAACGTTTCCAAACACTCCTTTGCCATTGTCCATTGTATCGTTCGATATTTGCCTGAAATCCAGTTTCACGCGGCGGAACAAACACCGGTGTCACTCCAAGTGACCAACACAAACGAATCACTTGACCAACAGTATCAGGATGTCTCGGTCCCGTAAATACCGTTGAGTTATCGAATTGAGCGTAGGAAGGAATGCCAAATTGTTGCCAATGCTCCGACAACGCCAGCACAGTATTTTCCGCAGTCATACGTTGAAATGGAAACGAACAAACCAAATTACCATGCAACGAAATTCCGTTGAATAGTTGCACGAAACC
>JAISBG010000475.1 GCA_031266315.1 Planctomycetaceae bacterium
AAAAACGATTTACTGTTTCCGTAATTTTTGTTATCGGACTTGCCGGTCGAGTCATAGCGGACGGCATTTTTCCTGCCCGAACCGGACTTGCCGTTCTTTCTTCGTGACAACCTACGCACGCGGTTGATTCGCCCGGCATGACTGTTAAAAACGATTGCATTCGTTTCACCGCGATTTTATTTTCGTCCAGCGCGACAAAGAAAAACGCCCGTTTTGCCGGTAACTCAAAGCGTGCCGAACCGTCCGCGTCCACCGGAACCGTGCCGACAACTCGTTCCAACGTAAACGAACCGCCGTAAGTCATTGGTTCCATCCCGCCGGTGTAATGAATCGGCATCGGCAACGTTTCTATGATCAAAAGTTTTTTGATTTCACCACGTTTTACGCCTTTCATGTTACGTCCCTGATAAACATCAATGAGTGTTAATTCACCGGTTGCTTTGGAGTCGTTTGTTTGCTTGCCGATAATTCGTTCTCGTTCCCGCTTAATAAGCGGACGTGGTTCGTGGACAAAAAGAGGACTCAACGACGCACGGGCTTCCGATTTGTTGCGAATTACCTTGCCGACGTTGGCGTGTTTTTGCCAATCATCGGGAATTTGAAAGAGCGTTTGTGTTTCACCGTCTGCGTCAATTAGTTCAATTTTATCGTTTCGCGCCGCCATAAAACAATGTTCGGAAAACGCCCAAGGGTCGCGGTAATTGCTTTCGACGGTAATTTGTTTTTCCATTTTCAAGTCGTCGGGACCGTTGCGGGGGTTGATAATTCCAACCCCGCCCGTATGTTCCACTCTGCCGTGTCCGTGCGAAAAAGACGCCACAATTTTATCGCTGTTCGGAATTGGTTTCGCGTCAATATACACTTCACCCGGATTCATGTTACCGAAAAAGACCATTTGTTTCGTACCGTCGGGATTCATCGTCCAGAGATGATGATAATGAACTTGCGAACGATCAACATATTCCCACCGCATGTAAAGGACTTGTCCATTGGGTAAAAACCATGGCGTGTTGTCTTGTTCAATGTTACCGGAAAGGGAGTGAATGTTGCCGCCGTCCAAGTCGCAACCGTAAAGAATCGCCACTTGCGTCAACCAGCAATTAACCCAACGTTTCGCCCGTGTTGAAACAAAAATGATTTTATCGTCCGGCGTGTAAGTCGGTTCAATATCGTCAAATTCATCGTTGGTAATTTGACGGATTTGATTATTGTTGCTCAAATCCATTTCGTAAAGATGAAAATAATCTGTTCCCGCAGGCTTGTACGAGTACAGAATTTTGCTGCCGTCATAATGCACGCAAGGATCGCGGACAATTCCTAATTTGTCATCAATAAGAACGTCAACTTGTTTCGTGTCAATATCGTAAACACAAAGTTTCCCGCCTTCATTCGGAGCAGGCAAGTTATCGCCGATATATTGATTGTGGGCATAATAACCAATATTAGCGTACCAATGTTCCTGTGTTTGAGTTCGGGTGGTGAAAACGATTTTCCCGACATCTTTCAACTCATTCTTTTTAAACTCCGCCAACAAATTCGGTTGGGGTTTTTCGATAATTGCCAACGGTTCATTTTTGAGCCGCAATGCCACATAATCGTACAACAACCAACTCCCGCCGTTGAGCGTAATTGCGATTGTGTTTTCGCCCTGTTGAAGTGTTTCGGCTGGAAGAGTAAAAAGTTGCGATTTCGGCTTCCCGCCCCGCCGAAGTGGAGAAAAAACAATATTCGCACCTTCATGGTTTGGAATATTTTTCTGCGGCGGCAACGCTTGTCCGTTGACGGAAATTTCAATCATCGACTCTTGCTTGGGGAGATTCCCGATGTAACCGATGACAAGATAATACGGCTGATTGATTTTTTCCGCGAGCGAAAAATGAATTAAAAACGGATGAGTTTTTGCTCCTGCCCAAACATCATTTTGAGCCGGATGGACGAAAGCCCAATCTTTGGCGGTATTTTTGCCGACAAAAAAATCGACATTGTTTGGAAATTGCTTGGAATAATCGTTGTAACCGGTTTTCGCCAACCCAAATTCAGCGGTCATTCCGTCGGGAGTTCCGATACAAAAAACAACATCATTTTCCGCCGCCCTTACCGCCAACGGTAACAACAATACCAAAATTACAAGAAAATTACGTAAAATCATTGTTTTTCCTTTCGCATTTGAATTTTTGTAGAGTTTATTTCTATTGGATTGTTCCTTATTAATTTGACTTTGCAAAATAAAGGGAAAAACCAAAAAAATAATAACATATATCCCATTACCGAGTCAATACCCCGCAAAGTTCTACCAACATTTTGTCCCTACCGGGACAGGAAAATAAACGATTCCGTAAGATTAAAGACGCCGTTGATGCGTAACATGAGTTAAGGAGTCTCCCACTGGAATAGTAAAATAATTGGTAATATTTCAGTGGAATTTTCGTTAAAGGTAAGCAATTATAAGGTGGGCAACCTTTCGCTGAAAGGTTGCGTCGGCGTACTCGCCGACAGTGAATTAGATTAACAACGGTCAATGGTGTTGTCTTCCGTTTTGGAGTCAATGCAGACTCAACCGGCGCAACCGCTCAGCGGGCGGATTGCCCACCTTTCTTCGTAGGTTTTAATTATTTTATCTTTTCGTTGAGAAACACCTAATCCGGTAGAATCAGAAAAATTTTAACGGAGACTGTTACTTGCCAACTGACCCGTGTTTCGGGTAAAATACAACAAGTTTTGGTTTTAATTGTTTCGTTTAAAACTATTCCGGTTAAAATTATTTCATTCAGAAGGAGTTTACCATGAAACGTTTCGTGTATTGTTTGTTTGCTGTTTTGTTCTTTATGTCCGTTGTTGTTGCCAATCTTTCCGCGCAGATTGGCGAATCCGGCGGGTTGCGGTTTCAAATCGTTCAGCCGGACGGAACCGCCATTAAGCCTGTTGATAATGAATACCGTTACAAAGACAAACCTGTTACGGTTCGTGTTACAACAGAATCCGCGCAAACGGTTTTTGAAATTTCATCACCGTTTTTTGAAACCGGTGAATTAAGTGTCGGTATTGAAACTCCCGGTCAGAAAAAATTGCCGCCGGTTACGGTTCAGGAAACCAACGCGGTATTCAAACTGCCGCGTTCACAAACAACCGTCGATTGGCAAAATGCTTCGGCAACTTTCACCGTTCCGAAAACACGAAAAGAACTTGCAATCACGTTAGCGGAATACGGAGCCGTTGATAAATGGAAAGATGTTACCTTCACCGTAAACCGTCAATTGTCCGGCGGAGCGTTGAATTTTCAGGGAACCAATACACTTTTCGGCGGTGATCCGGCTCCGGGAATTGTCAAAAATCTCGTGATCAATTACACGTTGGGCGACGACGAAGAAATCGCAACCTTTGGCGAAAACGCTTGGGTTCGGCTTCAATACAATCCGAAAGACTATTTTTATCTCCTCACTCCCAAAAGTTCACCAACTTTCAAATTCGTTGTTCGGACAAAATAATCTTGAAACACAACAGCAGTAATTCAAGGTAGGCAACCGTTCGCTAAAAGACAGAGTTCGCTATTCGCTAAAAGACAGAGGTGGGCGACCCTTCGCTGAAGGGTCGTGTCGGCGTTAGCCGACTGTGAATTAGATTAACGACGGCAAACTGAACTGTATTGCCAACGGTTTTGGAGTCAGTTAATACTCAACCGGCGCAACCGACCAGCGGGCGGATTGCCCACCTTATGGTTGTCCGCTTTTAACGAAAATTCCATGCTGAATAATTATGAATTTTTTTTGATTTTTTGATTTTTTGATTTTTAAAAATATCCGGTAACAGATTCATACTTACCAACATCAATAAATTGAATTTTAGAAATACCTACAAGTTATTTACTCTTTGAGTAAAATACAAACAGTACAAATGGAATGTTGAAGGAGTTTAGTTGAATGAGAAATTTATTTGACAAAGTTATTTTGATTTTTTTAATTGCCGGTTTTATTTTGTTTGCGGAATTGTCGAGAGCCGAAACACCGGTTTCTTCCGACACGGATTCGGCAAGTATTTTAGACGTATCGCCGAATATTCCAGACGCGCCGCCAGACCTTGATGCTTACTTGGCAATACCGGATCAATCGTTCCAGTGGAAAATCGTTGAAAAAACCGAAAGCCGCAACGAAAATTCCTATCTGCTCGAAATGACTTCGCAAGTCTGGCACGAAATTACTTGGAAACATTATCTATTCATTGTTATTCCCAACATGTTAGACAATTCCAGTCATGCCGCTTTGTATATTACCGGCAAACGTACCGGCAGTAAACCCAATGACCAAGATAAATTACTTGCCCGAACATTGGCGGAAAGTTGCGGGATGCCGTTGGGGACGTTGTTTCAGGTTCCCAATCAACCGTTGCTCGGTAATCTTTCCGAAGACGCCCTGCTTGGTGAAACATTGCTCAAAACATTG
>JAISBG010000587.1 GCA_031266315.1 Planctomycetaceae bacterium
CGTTAGCCGACTTGCCCCTGTTAACGGCGGTAATTTGATTCCAAAACGGAAAGCAATACCGTTTGCCGTCGTTAATCCGGTTCACTGTCGGCTATCGCCGACGCGACCTTTCAGCGAAACTTTTGATAAATAGCCCACCTACAAAAGGTTGCCCACCTAATGATTGCCGATGAAATATTCCTATTATTTGACTATTCTGATGGGAAACACCTAATCCGGTAAAATCAGCAAATTTATTATTTCATGTTACGCACGAGAGGGAGAGTTTTAGTCATGGTCATGGGTTTTGTCGAAGTGTTCTCAACCCCGCCGGTTATGCACATCTCGCCCCATGCGGGGCTACGGAAAATGTTCTTCGACAAATTTCTGCCTATCATGCGTAACATCAGTTATTATATTCAATTTATCTCTACCTGAAAACAGTAGGGCTGGCTTGTGTTGCCCTTTCAGGGTGATTGTTTGACGTGCTGTTACCAAAGGTTATTCCTCTTTTGTTTCTGTTTCGTTTATTTCTTCTTCGGTTTCTGTTGGGGGATGTACTTCGATGTTTTTGGGATCGGGGATTTCCGTCATTTCAGGAAATCGAACAACAAGTGATCGGAGTCGGCGTTCTCCTAAATCAATTTCTCTTTCATCCGGCGTAATCGTTCCACGAAGAACTTGACGCTCTCCTTTTTCAATTCGTAACATAAGCCTGTCAACCCGTTCCAGAACCGTTTCCGAAGGTCGAACCTGCGAAAGAAGTACCAGCAATGAAGGTAACAATAACGGTTGTGAAGAAGGTGTCCGGCTGATTTCGTCAAGAATTAAGTTAAAACCTTCGTCCACCAACTGGCTTTTGGCAAGGCAAACCGCAAGCGGATAAACATTGGTTGAACCTTGTTTTGCCACAACCGCCAAATGCCGCCTCGCACTGTCCAAAAGACCCGCGTCAAAAAAGAGTTTGCCCAGAGCAAGATTCAAACCGAAAACCAACTCATTTTTTTCACGTCGCACTTCCGCTAAAGCAATACATTGCCGTGCGATATTATCCGCGTTTTGCGTATCCTCATCAAAAATTGATTTTTCAACTTGATTGTACATTCGTTGATAAGGTTGCGGAAATTGAGAAGCCACCGCATCAAGCGCAATCGCACGAATCATCGCGTCACGGCGAAGACGTTTCGCGTCTTCTGTTCTTTCTGTTTCCTCGTACAAAGAAAGGAGACGGTTCCAAATAATCGGCTGGGCATTTCCACACCGAATCGCTCCCTGATAAGCGGCAATCAAGGTGGATTTAATTTGAGAATCTTCTGGATTTTGCAACAGATATTTTTCTTCAATGGTTGCCCTTAGTAGATACGACATGTCCCAATCTTTTCGGATTTTAACGATTTCTTCCTGAAGTTGTCGAATCTGATCGTAAGGCGGTTCCGGCTCTGCCAGCAAAAGTCTTGCCTGAATGTAACGCCACCAAGAACCGGACGTTTTGTCCAACTGTTCAAGACGTTCCAGCAAAATTTTTGCAAAAGCATAGTCTTCCCGATCAATCGCCATATTAGCGGAAAGGAAAATCCCCTGAGGTTTCATCGAGTCCGGATTTTGGTCAAAAGTTGACTTCAAACGGGCATAAATTTTATCTAAGGAATTGGGTTCCTTGTCTTTTAAAGATTGTAACAAGATAATAAACCTCTGTTTTTGCGAAGCGGTCAGCAAATCACTTGTTAAGGCTTCCTCAATAATCAGAGCGGCTCCTTCGCGGTCATTGCGGCGAATCGAATCGTTAACCCGTTCCGAAAAATAAGCGGCTTCGCCATTGGGCAATTCCCGCATTTTTTGTACAATCCGGTCAAAATCCGACAGTTGAGCCAAAAAACTATAAATTCCGGCAAGTTCCATCAAAAAAGCAATATCATCAGAATAAACTTTTTTCTCCTGCTGATTTTCCCGATTTTGTGATGCCGTTTTTTCCGCCTGAACAGGAAGTTCCTTTTTCTCCAACTCGCGGAATTTTCGCATCGCCGTAATTTGCGCCTGAAGAATTTGTTCCGCATTATTCGAAAGACCGGCTTTGGTCATTTCAAGATGAATCAATCGCAAATCAGCAATCCAAGGTTGCGGCAACTGGTTGCGATGTTCGTTAAGAACCCGAAGCCTTTCTTCGACAACATCCAAGTCTTGCGGATCAGGATTATTACGGCTCATCTGGTATCGGAACAAACTCTGTGTGTAATAATAATTAAGCGGTACATTGTCCGGTGATCGTTCTACAGCGGTGCGGAGAATACGAACCGCTTCTTCCGGTTTGTCTTGTTGTTGGTAGATGTTTGCAGCGGCAAGAGCAGCCGCGTTCTGTAAACCGATTGCAAAAGTCGGGTGATTCGCCACAACAAAATATTGAACCGCCTTGTCCCATAGTCCCAATTCCGCAAAAAGACGTCCGGCAAGCAACAACGATTCAGGAAGAAGTTTAATGTAAATACTTTGACGATCCACAACATAATCGTGTGCCTGAGAACCAAAATTGCCAAGTAAATTGTCCAGAGCCTGAATCGCGTTGCTGTTTTTTTTCTGATTCAATACGTATAAACGCCGTGCTTCGTCCGTGCGTCCGGCAATTTGGGCTTCTTCCGCTTTGACCAATATTTCCGCTCCTTGATTCGCGGAAAGCCGCGCGGATAAAAGTGTTGCCATGTTAAGAATTTGAGGTACGGAATTGGGACGTCTCATTCTTGCATCCATCGAAATTTGATTCAGCGAGGCAATTTTCGTTTCGGATTCATCGAAACGTTTCTGATCCATAAGAACAATCGCAAGACGCCCTACCAATTCTTCAACCGCCTGATGATTCGACTTAGCAATACCGTCCGTCCAAACTTGAATGGCTTCGTCGGGCTTTCCTTCTCCGTTCAAATATTCGCCAAGATATTGATAACCAAGTCCGTAATACGGATTGGCTGAAACATTGCGCCGCAAATATTCTTCTCCTAATTTTTTCCGTTCATCGGCAAGTTCCGTATTACCCGCACGGCTGGCAAACGCAGATTGTTGAAACACATACAAACTGGCAAGTATCAACCCTTCAACATCATTGGGATCAAGAGTTAAAACAGTTTGAAGGTCAGCGTCTAACTTGTCCAAAGGCGGTTCGGACAAAATAAAACGAGTCTTGAATCGAAAACGGGTCAGATAAGCGTTCACATCTTGAGGATTACGGCTGACCATCGCATCAATAATCGCTAATGCCCTTGTTTGCCGTTCTTCATTGCTGGTACTGTAAAGAGTTTGACTGGCGTAATTTTTAAAGGAATCACGTTTGACATCAACAATAAATTCCGCATACCGAGCGGCAATTTCAATATCACTCGGTTTCATGTTGTACACATCTTCCAGAAGTTTATCCAGATATTGAGGCAAAGTCGGAGTTAAGCCTATTTGTAACGGATTGTAACCGTTCAGCGGAAGATTGATCATAATCGACAACGTAAGATAACGCATTGCATCGTAATTATTGCGGTCATTAAATTCCCGCTCAACACGTTGTACTTCTTTTGCCCGTTCAATAACGCCGGGATAGTTTGCACGATCCCATTCGAGTTCCATCAATCGGATACGATAACTAAGCGATTCCTTGTCGGAAGCAATTGTCTGAATCAATTGAGTACAACTATCGATAAGTTGTCTAATGCGAAGTTGTCTGGCAACACTATTCGTTTTGCTTTCATCTTTGTAAAGGCTTTCCAAAATACCGTTTAACTCAACTTGAATTTTGATATCTCCCGTCGGTTGCGACCGATTGGAATTATCAAGAAAATTGGCGGCTTCCATTCTTACCTTCAACGATTCGCTCAATTTGCCTTCTTTTTTAAGTTCTTCCGCCTCCAAAACCATTTTTTGAGTAGTTGTTAAAATCTGGCTGGACAAATTGGATACGCGCAGGAAATAAAGACCGGACGCCGTACCACAGAAAAACAAGAAGGTAATCAATCCTCCCAAAAGCCATTTCCATGACACCACATATTCGGCTAATCGGGAATCAATCGGTTTGGGTTGCGGGGCAACGGCGGAAGTTGATGCGGGTTGCGACAATTCCGGCTGTTTCGGTTGAAAAGGTTCGGTCATGGTATTAAAAATTTATTAGGAATTAAAATTGTTGAAAGGTGTCAAAAAAGTACGTAAATATTCAGTGGAATCTTCGTTAAAAGTTGGTGGTAGGCAATCCAAATTAAACCATTAAATAAAAATTTCACACCAATTCGTGAACACAAGGAAAAATAACGGACTATTCGTTTATGGATCAATAGACAGTTACCATTTATTTAAAATACTTTAACAAGTATTTCGTCCTGAAAGGACATTGCATAACAACCCGCCGCAACGCGGCGGGTAAAACCGCAAACGCCATCGCCCTGAAAGGGCAGTGGATACCAAGTGCCAATAAACGAAACATTTCATCGGTCTATCAATTCATCCTCGTTTTCAATTTTCCATTGCCCTTACAGGGCGATGGTTTATGGGTGTCGTTCCCCACCGCGTTGCGGTGGGTTGTTACGCATTGCCCCTTGCGGGGCGAAGGATTTTTTTACATAATATTTTACAATAGTTACGTGAATAGGTGCAAATTAAATTGACAGTTACAGGAAAAATTGTCCAATGACGGACAGACAAATGAGCGTTGTAATTAGTCGGTGTATTGGAGCAAATGAGCGAGTCGGATTTGTTCCAGTTTATCGGCAAACCCGCCGTCTTTCCCAGCCATTTGGTAATAAGGAATATCTTTAACAACAATTCCGTCAACAAAACTTCCGGTGCTAACAAGTTTTCTGTAAACGTCTTCCATGGCTCCCAAAATTGTTTCGCCCTGACGAACACAAAGCAATACCGAATCGGTACTTGATGCCATGATGAGTGATTCGGCGGCGTTCGCTACCGGCGGAAGAACGACCAGAATCAAAGAATAATGCGATTCCAGCGTGTCCAGCAATTCCCGAAAACGTCCGTCTCCAAGCAATTCATAAGGTGAAACATCTAATTGTCCGGCAGAAAGCAAGTGTAAATTCGGTTCCCGCTCATTCAAAACAACCGCTTCGCCAAAACCATTTCGGAACGATAAAACATCTGCCAGACCAATTCCGGTTTCCTCGTTTCCGAACAATAAATGCAACCGCCCCACACGCATATCCGCGTCAATTAACAATACCGGACCGCTTTTCATCTGAGCCATTGCCACAGCGACCTGAACCGCCAAAAACGTTTTGCCGTCATCACCGGCAACACTCGCCACCGCAAGTGTCCGGCAATTTCGGAACGGATCACTGAGCAAAAGATGCGTACACCAATTATGAACACTTTCCCGATAACGGGCTAAACGTTTTCGGAACGTTGCCCCGTGAATCCACGCAACCGGAGGTTCCATAATCTCACCAAGAATCACCTGAGGAATCGCCCGCCGAATTTGGGAAACATGATAAAGTCGCGGTTTAAGCCGTTCGATAGCAATTCCCAGAAACAACGGAAAACAAAAACATCCCAACGCCCCAACTGAAGCAAAAAGTAATTGTTTCGCGTTGTTTGGTTTGGTAGGAATGGTTGCTTTCTTTTTCAGTTCAATCTGGTTTGGAGCAAATCGTTCGGTTTCCAAACTGACAACACGGGTTTCGAGTTGGTCGAGAATTTTATTGACTCGTTCCAGTTGATTCTGCTGAAACGAAACGTCCACAATCTGAACCGTCCGCTCTCCGACATTGGTAACTTGTTCTCCATACCTTTTACGAAGACTTTCAACCAAAATTTCCTGAGCCCGTATCGCTCTTGATTGTTCCCAAATTGCCTGTTCCAGATTCGCAACAAAGGAACTTTGAAGATCTTTGACTTTGTTGCTTCCCGCACTGGAATATTCTTCTTCGATTTTCTTTTCGATTTCCTTGATTTGATTTTGATAACCGATAATTTTAGGATCATCATCTCTTACCAATGTTTTTTTCAACGAAGCAACTTGTTCCCGTAAATCAACCAATCTCGTTTGCAACATCCGCAACATCGGATCATTTTCGATGGCTTTTGCCAAAATGGATTGCGGAATATTCATTCCTTCCGTCATGGATTCTTTGAGCATTTTCTCTTCCGCCCGCAACGATTCCAGTTTTGATTCTTGCAGATAAAGATCGCGAAGAATCGATTCGCCCTGATTCAATCCGCCGGACATTCCTTCTTTACTTGCGACACCGCCTTGTTTAGCTGCTTTTTCCATATTGGAACGAATTTCGTCCTGAAGAAGTCTTGCGGTGGCTTTTTGGCGGTTTAATTCCAAATTCAATTGAGTAAGTAATTTATGATTCCAATCCTGAGCCTGAGACGCAAAAGTATCGAAAAACGCGGTTACAACACTATTGACTATTTTCTCGGCATCTTCGGCAACTTCTGTTTCAATTCCAATCGTTACCAGTTCCGATTTGTTTTGCGTCTGTCTTAATTTTAACGCTTTGGCAAGCCATTCAACTTTATTTTTCTGCTTGAGTACATAAGGAAGGTTCGCAACATCAGAATTTTCCAATGCCTTGTCAAGAATCAACGGACTGCGGATAATCGCAAACTGTGTTGTAACGTAGGCATCGTACTGTTGTTGTAGTTTTTCGTCAAAAATGAAATAGGGTTTTTGAGAAAGAATTTGCATGTACGCGGTTGCTTCGTACCGAACCGGAAACGATACGTAAATAGCGGCAAAAGCAACCAACGCAATCACCGTCCCACTTGGCAATGCCCATTTCCAATTCCGTTTCAGACCGGAAATAATGAGTAAAATCAAAATTTGCGGTGTTACTTTGAGCAACTCAATGGAATCAATAATTGGTTTGGCTCTACCGGACATGGTTGATTCCTGACCGTAATAAGAAGCAGGCATTGACCCTGACATCGGGTCTAATGCTCCACTTGGAACCATTTCACTAGTTTGCGGAATATTATCTTGGGACATGGGATTACTACTGTTGGAAATGTTTTCAAATGAAAAACAAAAAAGCCAAACTCAAAAAATTCATTTCTCCAAAACATTGCAGGGTCTAAAAAGTGAAATCAATTGAATAGTTGGATAAAAATTAGGTCAGAAATTTCAACCAAACATAACCATCTAAATTTCAACTTTGCGGAAAACCTTGCCCAAATAAAAAATAAACGCAATAAATATGCCAAATGCAACAAAAATCATAAAAATTCCGGCAATTTCATCGGCGATTACGGCAGGATTACTGTGTTCTGGTGTTATGCTGTCGATAAATCCGCTGAAATCAAGCAAAAGGATTCCGGTAGTTGCGATGCGTGCCGCGTTGACAAACAAAGCGATTGGAACCGCAATTCCCAAGATGAAAATATTTTGCCACCAAGGTCTTTTGATGAGCAGGATCGTTGCAAAGGAGATTGCGAAAATACTAATCAGGAAACGGATTCCGCTACATGCTTGTTCGACCGCCAATTCCATTGTGCTTAATCGAATGGTATTTTTAATGGGAATTGCCGGTTCTCCGATAATTTGCAACAACACTGCTGCAAATTGTGCCGCAAACTGTTGCAAATTGTTCCGTAACAATACTTCAAATCGATAGGGAAGTTGAAACATAAAAATCAAAAATAACAACGACGGAAGTGCCCAAAAGAACACGCGGTTGCCGTAGAAAAACCATACAATCCCTAAAATCCAAAAAAAGATTGCCCATTGATCCAATGTTTCCATATACTGATTGGCGGCATAAAACCGCATAATGCCGCAAATCAAAATCGGAAACAACCCAATCCATGTTAATCGGTGATGTGTTCCCGGATACGTATCAAGACGGAGATAAAGGAACACCGCCACGAGCGGCAGGACAAAAAATCCGTGACCGTAATCGAGTTGGGTGTACCACGCATAGACAATTCCGCAAAGAGAAGGCCAAAACGCAAAAATAGACAACGGTAACATGACAAAGCACAAAACAAGAAAACGAATTTGTTCAAATTTTTTATCAATGGTGATTGGTTGTAATTTGACAGGAATTTTGGGTTCTTGGACAGTTGTAGAGGTTG
>JAISBG010000623.1 GCA_031266315.1 Planctomycetaceae bacterium
TGGAAGTCAATAGAAATCTCTAGATTTTTAATTTCTTTTCTGATTATTTTTATTTTTTTGTAAAATTTCACTGAATAATTACGAAACTTCAATTCTGACTCCTTACGGAGTCAGAAAAGGAATAACGAGCAATTACTGATTATTGACCGTGAGACCTTGCCAATTGTCAGTTCGGAACGGGTTCAGCGGTAATTTGATGGAGTTGTATAACAAATTCGGAATAAATTCAGACTAATTTCAATACCGAATACAATATTACCACAAGATCGATCCGACAATACTTAAAAAAATAATAATTAACTCGACAAAAAAAATTTCTTAAAATAAAGAGTAACTATTCAGTAGCATGTAAAGTGTTTGATTTACAGTAGTTACGTCTTTTTTTCAATATGCCGTTAGAATAAAGCCGAAATTCGTAAACCCTTTGATATTAAATACTTCTGATTTTACCTCAATATTGTAAGGTGGAAAACAGTGGTTTTTTATATCTTGTAACCCCAGTAAAATAAACACTTTAAGGCTACTGAATAGTTACAATAAAGATAATGAATTAAGGATGTTTTTAGAACCTCCCTTTTGCTAAAGGGCTTTCACCCACGGTCGCGTCGGCGATAACCGACTTGTACCCTTGCTTATGGATGGAAATTATCTACCACAAGGGATACCAATTATCATCGTTAACCTGATTCACAGTCGGTGAGTACGCCGACGCAATCGTTCAGCGAACGGTTGCCCACCTTGTAGTTGCCTACCTGATGATTGCCTACTTTTGACGAAAGTTCCGTTGGATAACGTTTCAAAAAATTATTCCAACACGGCAAGAGCAATTTCCACCCGACCGAACGGAGCACTCACCTGAACACCGCAAACACGATGCCGCACCGCCGCAATCATTTCACGGGCAATCTCAATACCTACCGCCAACTGTTCTTCCTTTGAATGTTTTGAGACGGCTTGCATTCGGTTCATGGTTTCGTCCGGCACAATCACTCCGGGAACTTCGTTTTGCATAAATTCCGCGTTACGATAACTCGCCAAAGGCCAAATTCCGGCAAGAATCGGAATAGGGCAATCACCAATCGCGTCCAAAAACGAAAGCAACGCATTAGGATCAAACACGGGTTGTGTGATTGCAAATTCGGCTCCGGCGTCGATTTTTTTATGAAACCGGTCTAATTCCCGTTTCCGGTCAAGCGAAGTCGGGTCAAGTCCAACACCGATGACCGCGTGAGTTGGCGAAAGAGATTGACCGCCAAGATCAACACCGCGATTCAAACGCCGTTGAACCGCCGACATGCCAATAGAATCCGTATCAAAAACTCCTGTTGCGTCGGGATAACCGCCGAGTTTGGGAGGATCGCCTGTTACAAAAAGAAGATTTCGGATTCCGAATGCTGCACAGCCAAGAAGATCCGCCTGCATTCCAATCAGATTTCTGTCACGGCAACAAAAATGCAAAATCGGT
Organism: Planctomycetaceae bacterium; assembly: GCA_031266315.1. Lineage (GTDB taxonomy): Bacteria > Planctomycetota > Planctomycetia > Pirellulales > Thermoguttaceae > WRKP01. Next base: position 1,466 of record JAISBG010000623.1, read on the forward strand.
TCGATATTCGCTTCCTGAAGAATTCGTTGCGCAACCACCAACGGCGAAATACGGGAACTTGCTCTGGGACCGTCAGGAATATTGATTGCGTCAATTCCGTGACGATAAAGTTTCCGGCTTTTTTCAATGGATTCCGTCAAATCGTAACCGCGCGGCGGAACCAATTCAACGGTTGTAACCCAAACGCGGCGGGCAAGTTTCCACGATAATCGTGATCGGTCTTGAAAGGGAGTTTCCGGTTGTTCTTTAACTTCCGGTTGTGCCGCGTGAAGAATCGTTTTCGCAGACCGCCCTTTGTCGAGCGGTTTGATCATTTTGGCAATTTCACGAATATGATCCGGCGTCATTCCGCAACAACCGCCAACCGCCGCAACTCCGAGATTCGCAAGCCGCATTGCATAAGTCGCAACATATTCAGGGGAACAATAATAAATCTGGCGACCTTCAAATTCTTTGGGAGTTCCGGCATTGGGCTGAACAATCAACGGCAAATGTGTAATTTTAACGGCTTCTTCTGCCGCTTGCAAAAGACCTTCGGGACCAACTCCGCAATTCATTCCAAACGCAACCGGTTGAGCGAGATTGTCGGGAATGGGAGCGAGAAGCCGGGCAATGGGTTCGCCGGATGCCGATTCCTTGTCCGAAACAACCGTACACGATAAAACAAAAGGAATGTTCGGACGTTTTACCATTGTCCGTGCGGCGCGTTCCATTGCTTCGCGGGACGGCAGTGTTTCAAATAAAATCACATCAACTCCGTTGCCGGAATCCCAAAGCGAATCTACTTGTTCCAGAATCATTGTTTCGAGTTCCGATTCGGTGTAAGTTCCCGAAGGAATGGGACCAATCGAACCGGCAACAAACAACGAATTTACCGAAGAACCGTTCTCCGAAGTCTGTGAACCGGACGAAGCAATTTTACGCGCAATTCGCACACCGGCTTTGTTAATTTCAACGAGTCGGTCGGCAATTCCGTGTTTTTCCAACGTATGACGATTGGCTCCAAACGTGTTGGTTGTCAAAACATCTGCGCCTGCTTCGCGATAATCTGTTAGAATTTGTTCAATTAAATTTGGTTCTGTCAGATTAAGTTCATCGAAACAGCGGTTTGTAAAAATGTGGTGCCGATAAAGTTCTGTTCCCATCGGACCGTCAAAAACAAGAATACGTTGATGGAGGACTTCTGTAAATGTGGACATGATTTTAGTTAAGAGTGAATAGTTGTGTAGTGAATTATGTAATAAATAACAAACAATAGTAAAAATACTTATTTCTTTATATCACTAAACAGTACGGCTGTCGAGAGGTAGACTCATTACATTGAACCTATTTTTTAGACAGGATTTACAGAATTGACAGGATAAAAAGTTTCATAAAATCCTGTAAATTTTGTTGGCCATATCAAAAAAATATTCAAAATTCGTTTACCGAAAGTTTTTAGAATTTGCTTTAAAATACTATTGTGTGGTATAATTGAAACTATCTTATCAAAACAACAAAGATTATTTTTTGACAAGATAGACACGACTTACTGGATTTTATTTGATTTTTTATCATGTAAATTTTGTAAATCTTGTCAAAAAAATAGGTTTTTAGAAGTTGCTTAAAGTTTATTTGCGTATGTTGCTTTAGCGTAATATCCATTTTATAATTCGTGAAGAAACGTTTTTTGAATCATGAAATCGAACCATGAAAAACAACACGAAACCAAGTCGGGATTTTTTAACGCTTGATGAAAAATTGGACGCGGTATTTTTTATTGACCGAATTGCATTGATTGAGTCGGACGAAGAAGACCCAGCCTGCCCTTTTTTCGAAACGGTTGGAGAATACGTTGACTTTTATCGGCGACTTGTTGGTCGGCGTGTTGCTGCCCGTAAATCGCTAATCCACAAAAGCAACGAACAAGCGGTTGAGGACGAAATACAACATTTACGACAAACTATTGCTCCTTTGGTTGGTTGCCATCCAGAAATGATTACGCCGGAAGAACGATTCTACGAAATCGTACCAGTTAAAGATCAACGAAAAGCATGGACAAATATTTTTGCCGATTTTCCCGGCTTGATTTCTTGGAGAAGAATGTTTTTCATCAATCCTCTTGTTTTTCTCCTTGTCGTTTTGTTTTTTGTTCTTCCAGTATTTGGAGGAATCGCCAATGTTTGGTTTCCTGAAATACATCGGGCGATGCATGTCATTTTCGTAGCATTATTTTGTAGTTTTCTCGTCCTTCTTCTGATTATTTTGTTTCAGCAGAGATTTTATTATCGACACCGTTGGGCATACCATGCTTTGACGCTTCGACAAATTGCTCAAAAAATTGTTGATGCGAAGGAGAAATATATTGATTATCCGATTGGATCGGTTGACGAAGTTGAGCCGTTGCTTTTGAAGACATTGTCCGAATGTTTTGACATTCCACTTGATTCGCTGAAACCGGAAACGCGACTCGATACCGATTTGGGATTTGAATTTTAATTTCAAAACGCGGTTCAATCTCTATTCCCTATCGCGACCCGTCATAGTTCTTCCAATCGTTGGCAACCTTTCGCGTTAAAAATTTTTGGGTGGGGGTTTGCATAAAGGGTTGAATACTGTATAAATAAGCGAATTGCATTTGATCTTTTGAAGGTCAATACTAAAATTTCAAACTGAACAGTGCGGCGCGGTTGTCCACTGAATCGGGGTTCTTAAATGTTCAAGGAGATATGAAAACATGAATCAACAGAGAATTGATGTAAAAAAAGTCGCCGATATTACGATTGCGACGAGCCGTGATATGAAACTCAATGACGATCTTGTGATTCAGGAATGGGGAGATCAACTCCTCACCCTTCTGGATGACCACGCATGTCGAAAATTACTGGTAAATTTCGAGCGTGTTCTTTTCATGTCCAGTTCTGCACTTCGGGCATTGATTACCCTGAATAAAAAAGCAAAAGAAACGAAAGCCACACTGCTTCTTTGCGGAATCGACGATAATATTATGGAAGCATTTCGAATCACACGACTCGATAATGTTTTTCAAATTAAGAAAAACGAAGATGAAGGAGTTCGTGTTTTTACGGTTGTTGCTGATAAATAGAAGAAACGTGACCCAAACGCTGTCAATTAATTTCTAATTTCGTAAAGAACCGGTGATGTCGGTAATTCCGCCGCCGTCACCGGTGGAATTTTTCGGCTGTTAGGTTTTGGAGTGTAATACATGGATTCGGACGCCCAATTATGGAACTGGTCGAAAGATTGTTCTTTTCCAAGTGACATGAATATTGCTCATGGTCTTATTGAGCAGGTTATGGAGCAAGTTAAGTTGATCGGCTGGAGCAATAAAGAGGAGTTTGCCGTCAATATGGCTTTGGAAGAAGCACTCGTCAATGCAATTCAGCATGGCAATGATTCTGATCCGGCAAAACAGGTTCGTTTTTCTTGCCGGTTAAATGATCAACGAATTTATGTCCGTATTGAAGACGAAGGTTCCGGCTTCAACCCGAATACCATTCCTGATCCGACGGATCCCGAACATATTATGATTGCTTCCGGGCGTGGTGTTCTTCTCATTAAGAATTTCGTTTCGCGTATTCAATGGAACGAAAAAGGAAATGTCCTCGAATTCGAAAAAGAACACAAATCTTAAAATATCAACCCGAATTTTCATCAATTCTGCATTTTCGTGTTCAAAATAAATTTTAATACAATTATTAACTATACTGTGTTAGTCGTAAAATTAGTATTTTATAACTATTCCGTGTAATTTTGTTAAAAGTTGGCATAACTATTTACTGAACAGGTACAAAAAGCAGAATAGCCCGATAGGGCTTAATTTTCATAACCGTAGGTCAAAGACCTGCGGTGTAACGATAAACAGCCTACTGCCTGAAAGGCAGAATTTTAATTAATAGTTGGGGACGCAAGCGGATTCAATACGTTGCGGTAAATAACATGCTTGCGAACTATTCATTATTAACTCAGGTTCCGCACCGTCGGTAAAAAGTCCTAATTCTACCGGATTCGGTGTTTCTCACTGGAATTTTTATTAAAAGTGAGCAATCATTAGGTGGGCAACCTTTTGCTAAAAGGTTGCGTCGGCGATAGCCGAAAGTGAATCAGATTAACGACGATAAATTGTGTTGCCTTCCGTTTTGGAGTCGAGTAAAACTCAACCGGCGCGACCGCCCAGCGGGCGGATCGCCCACCTCTTTTTTAACTACGGGGCGGA
>JAISBG010000625.1 GCA_031266315.1 Planctomycetaceae bacterium
AATTTTTACAACAAAAAAAATTTGACAAAAAAATCTCAGTAGCAAAAATGAGTAACAACAAACAGGTTCTTCTTGTTATTGAGTCGGCTCGTGCTTATGGGCGTGGAATTATTGAGGGAGTTTCCCGTTACATTCAGGAGCGGAGGCGGTGGACGATTCATTATGAAGAGCAAGGTATTTTGGCAACAGTTCCTACATGGTTGAAAGAGTGGAATGGCGATGGAATTATTTGCCGGACGGGTCTTTCGCCGCTTGGTCTTTATTTGCGAAAGTTGAATGTTCCGATTGTTGAACTTTTGGGCGACGGTCAACATTTTGTCAGTGAGGTTCAATCGGATGCGGTTATTGCCGGAACGATGGCGGCAGAACATTTTATTGAGCGCGGTTTGCGTTATTTTGCTTATTACAGTTACGGCAATACATGGTGGGGACGTGCTCGCGGAGATTCTTTTTCGGAGGCGTTGTCGCGAAAGGGTTTTGAGTGTTTTACGTTATTTTCCCAATTCGGCGAAAAAGCGGAAGCATTTCCTGAATGGAAACCGCTTTATGAAAAACCGCTTTTACGTTGGCTATTGAAGTTACCGAAACCGGTTGGGATTTGGTGTGCTGCCGACACGGTTGCTCAACGGGTTCACGCGGCGGCAATGAAATCCGGTTTGGTTATTCCCGATGAAATTGCATTGCTTGGTATCGATAACGACGAACATTTGTGTAATGTTTTAACTCCGACATTATCGAGTATTGACCCTAATTCTGTTGTGGTTGGTTACAATGCGGCAAAACTTCTTGATACAAAAATGACTTCCGGTCATTCCAGAGAACATGCGAAAAAAAAGCCGTTGCCGGACAACCAGCCGATCAAAATTACTCCGCAATGTTTAGTGATGCGTCAATCGACCGATGTGATTGCTGCCGATGATCCGCAAATTGTTGCGATTGCTCGTTACATTCGGGAACATGCACTCAACGGTTTACTTGTTGCGGAAGTGGCGAGGGAATTTCATCTTTCAAAACGAACACTTGAACGACGTTATAAAAAACTGTTTGGTAAAACGGTGGATCAGGAAATTACGTTGCTGCGTATTGATCAGGCAAAATTCTTGTTACGAACAACGGTAATGCCGGTTGCCGATGTTGGAGAACAAACCGGATTTGACCGCAGTTATTTTATTAAGGCGTTCCATCGAATTGTTGGAGTTTCGCCCAGTGTTTACCGAAACACCAATCGCGTTGGTGTTCTTGGAAAAGAAAATATCATTTCAAAAACGAAAACTCATTAAATTTGTGTAATCGTATTTTAACACGAAAAATCGCGAAAAATTGAATTGGTGGGCGATCCCTTCGCTGAAGGGTCGCGCCGGTTGACTCTTCATTATTTTCCGTTGTTAATCTGATTCACAGTTGGCGAGTACGCCAACGCGACCTTTTAGCAAAAGGTCGCCCACCTTTGTTGATCTGTTGGTATTTTTCCTTTTTATTTTTGTAATATTTCCGCAGCATGACGGGCGAAGTGACCGCGCATGTCTTTGGAATAGGATTCTAATATTTGTTTCCCTAAACCGTCCGCGTCGCCAAGTCGGTACAACGCACGGGCTGCACCAAGTTCGATCAGCGAATCACGGCGGCTTTTTTCACCAAGTGCAACTTTGACGTCTTCGCGATCTCGTTTTTCAGCCGTTGCAATAGAATCATGAACATAGCCGGTCATATTCGGTTTTCTTAAATGTAACGCAATTGCGGTTATTCCGGCAGGGTCGCCAATCCACTCCAACGCCAAAATACAAGCCCGATGATGAGAAAAATCGTCTTCTTGTTTCAGTTCCGCTAATCGTTTAGCAATTAATGGAACAGCCGCTTTACTGCGAATCCGACCAAGCATCATCATAATCTGGTCAAGAGGGCTTGATGCCATTCCAAATTGACTCATGCCTTTGAAATTCCAACCCTCATCCCACGTCTCAAATTTTTGCAACGATTCCAGTAACACCGCTCCTCCCGTCGAATCCCCATAAGCCGCCAGAATTTTAGCATAGGCAAGTTTCGCTTCAAAATCAGTTGCCTCATGATATGATTTCCGTAACAACGGTTTCGATTCTTCAGGATACCACATCACCAATGCCGCACCTTCATAATCGTTCGGAATTGTTTTGATTGCTTCAGCGAGTTTTGTTTTCGATTTACCGTAATTATCCGTTTCAGTTAAAACCGATTCGGGAAGATTGCCGATTTCAACAAGATGTTTCTGAACTTTACGAATATCGACATTACGTACAGAAACGTTGTCTTTAACCGCTGTTGCCGCCGCATAACCAAGTCCATAACCCTGATTTTGCAAATCCGCCTGCATTCGAATCAACGGCAGCGCATCCCGATGACAACTCGTCGCCAACGCTCCAACCAAAATTCCGTCAAGTCCTTTCGGAATACTGCTACGATAGGGATAATAAGCAAAAATTCCAACCTTTTTCGGATGATAAATTTCCAGATAAGGTTCAATTGTGTAACCATGTGTATCAAAATTACTGAACGATCGCGCAATACTGTCAGAATAAGTACGTAAATTAATTTGATCAAGCGGCGTGAACGTAAATTCCCCGACAATACGGCGGCGTTCCCGCGTATTGAGAATCTTTCCCTGATCAAACGCCGTCGGAAATTTTCCTTTTCCGTACACAAAAACATGCGTCGCGTCTATCGGGTCGGTATCGTCAATATAAGTATAATCGTTGTTCATATACCGACCGCCCAGATAACGCGGAGCAAGTCCGGCACCTTGTACGGTTATTTCGTTTTCCGTAACATACATCATTTCCGCGCCCGCCGTCATCGCAATATCACCGTTGCCGGTTGTATCAATAACAACTTTTGCCAAAACAATTTTGGGACCAAATTCCGTTCCAAGTAAAACACCTTTAACAATAGTTCGCCCTTCTGCATCGGATTTGAGATCGACAACCGCTCCGGCTCCGAGAGCTCCAAACCAAACATCGCCGCCGGCTTCACGGAGTTTGGTACGCCATGTTTGTGCTTTTTGAACGATATTCCATGACCGTTTGCCTTCGGTAATTTCGTCCGTAAAACCGACTTTGTTTCCCCAATAATAACCGGCAATTGTGCCAAGAGTTCCGACACCGCCCATATCGTGCAAAAATTCGGCGACCAATGTTTTGGCTCCGGCTCGCGCTGCGGCAATTCCGGCTGGCGCACCTGTTGTCCCGCCGCCTACCACCACAACATCATACGACGCAACAATCGGAATTTTCAAACCGTGTTCATGAACAAATCCAAGCGGTTTTTCATAAGATCGAATACCGTTCAATAATTCACGAACATCGCCGGAAATAGTTTTTTCGGTCTTTTCTGTATTTTGAGTCGGTTCGGATTTTTCCTGACCGAACATTGTTACACGAAGCGAATTAACCGGAACAAGTTCTTTTTTCGCAACAGATTTTCCTGCTTCGCGTCCCAATTCACGCCCTTGACGAATTGAATCTTTTCCGAAACAATTACCAAGTTTCAATGAGTTCGAAACATTGGAACCGGGAAGTAAGGTTATTCTGTCTGATGTGAATTGCTGATCTTTATGATAAGTTGCCAGACGAATTTCTGTTTCAATTTCTCCGAGTTTATTCAAATCGCCGCCGAATACTTTTTCCGCGTCTTCACGTTTTATTTCAAACGTGTATCGAAAAATCGGAAATTCACCGCCTTCTTTTTTTGCCTGATTGAGCAAATGGGAGTGATACGGTTTATCCATTGTTTCACAAATTCTGTTTTGTAAAAGTGTATATTTTCCTTTTTCAAACGGAATTTCGCGACCGCCGATAACAACATATTCGATTTGAACAAATTCGTTTCCTTTATTGGATTCAAGCAATTCCTTATAATCGGCGCGGGCATCAATCACACATTTGGCGGTAATCGCTTGTCGTCCTGAACGCGACGTAATCACGGCTCCGCGAAGATCGCCTTTCGCATCTGTCAACAATTCGGTAATAAATGTTCCGTAAAGAAATTTAATATTCGATTTAAGTAACACTTCATCAAGAGTCTGTTTAATATGAAGCGGACGCGGAGGTTCGGTTGTTTGGAATGACGCTTTTTTCGTAATTGGAATTGTGGTTGTTAAATCCGTTCGGTTGGCAAGAACAACAACTTCTCCCGACAAAATTGCCCGCGACGATTTTTCTGTTATTGCTTCGATTTTGATATAACGCATCAAAATTGACCGTTGCAGAATGAGCGAGAAAAGTTCGGGGGAATCCGAAACAGGAAGTTTTTTTGTATCACGTTTCACTGTTCCGATCTGTGTCCATTCCGTTTTGTCGTTGCTCATAAAATAATCGGCTTTTTCAACAGCAAAATGATTTTTCCGATAAAACGGTATAAACGAAACAACACCGACATCCTGTTTGGAACCCAAATCAAGTACAACAGTCATGTTGCCGTTGACTTGCAAACTGTCGTTTCGCGGCGAAACGGCTTTACCGTCTGTTAAACGGTTTTTTTCCGATGTTTCGGGATGATTTGAATTGATTTCTTGCAACACTTCGTAAGAAAAGGGCAACTTCTTCGGATGACGCAACAATAATTCGATTTCCGATTCATTTGTTGCCGCATAAATCGGGTCATTCATAATTGCTTCAAAAAGCGGATCAATAGTTTCCTTTTTATTTTCTCCGTTTTTTTCTTCGTGGTGCCATAGCCGCAAGGTTGCGGTCAAATCTTCACCGAGATACGGAAATTGTGTCAGAAGCATTGTTTCCGCTCCGCCAGCCGCCGATTCCTGAGCCGCTGCAACCGCTCCCGTCGAACCGCCAAGAATCAGAACATCAACATCGTAAGCAATCGGAAGTGTGCGGTCTGATGTTGCAATTATATCGCCTGAATAACCGGAACGATAAAAAAATATCGTTGCCAAAACAAACAGAATTACAAAAAAATACTTGAAAGAAATCATAATTTTTTTTTGTTAGGGGTTAGATTTAAGTTCAAAATTAAACAGGTTTTTTCCTTTAACAACTGTTGCGGAAAATGGAGTTTCTTCTACTTTGGTATAAAGGTTAGGAAGCGTTTCAGTGGCTTCCGCATCCTGATCATTAGATAAAGGCGGTGCTAAAACGGAAAAGACTACCAGATATTCACCCGGAATAGCGCCTGCTTCAAAATCACCTCCGGTGGTTTGAAGTTTATAGTTTCCTTTTTTAACCGAACCATACGCAGAATATCTATTTTCTTTATGTTTCGGGCGAAAACGAATCATTCCTTCTTCCAACGGTTGCCCATCTATAGTTACGATTCCTTCGACTGGAAATGTTTTCAATTTGTTTGAGTTACAACCGATATTTAATGTTGCGATTATAAACAAAATGAAAAATAAAACCGGAAAAGGAATCAGGAAACAATAATCACCGATTTTAAACATTTTTCGTTCTCCTTTCGTTATTGTTTTAATTATTTTTTTGGGTAATATACTTTGAGCGGTAACAAATTCTACTCAAGCCGTTTTAAAATTCACGAAGCTGATTACGGAAGCGCAACAACGTGAAGCGGTTACTCAAGGGCGAAGCCTACCGCCCATACCGGCTACAGTATACCATTTTTATTTTCCTTTGCTCCGTCTTGAATAATGATAACAATTTCATGGCAGCATTTTACTTTCTCCGCAATCGGCAGTTCCCATTGCTCCCCAAACGCCAAAAGTTGATGGTCCGTTTTTATCCATACCAGTTGAATTTCGATGGGCAACCGAAAGATCACCGCAATCAATTGTTTCTGAAACAAATCGAACCGACGCATCAACCAAAGTAACATTTACTCCACCTGAATGATTACTTGATGCGGCAATCAATGCATTTCCTGAAGCAAGACTTGATGCGGTGGTCAAACTACAACTTACGGAATTGGGAGGAAGAACTGTATTAAATTGTGTAAACACAGAATTGGCATCACCCCAGCGTAGTCCTTTCATTCCCCAAATAGTAGTAGTTGGATCAATTTCTCCGCCGCTAATACATTTTGTAGCGCAAACATCAGGAACTCCGGTAACAGCTGATTTAGCAATTCCTTGTTTGCATTTCGAATCGGATTGTGCATTTTGAGCGCAAAGTGATTCACTGTAAAGTACTGTGTTGGAAAGACCATCAATTATTCCTTCAAATCCGAAAATACCTCCGTATCGAAAAACACCATGAATGTTGTTGGTTGAATTCCAGGCAACATAAGCATCGCCTCGATTCGCGTAATAACAAGTAAGTCCGCTATTATTTTCTCCGGCTTTTTTGGTATTCGCATCGGAAGGACACTTGAATGCCGCAATATCAGCACGGAACGGCGAAGGAATACTTCCTCCCGCAGTAACAACCAAAGTACCTGATGCGGAACCGGGAGGAGCTGTCCAAGCTGAATCATAAGGATTTTTTGTTGATGCTCCTTGGCAAATCATTACGAGTTGTGCATGAATTGCTTGTTGTTCGATAAAAGGGAGCAGGCTAACCAAATAACTGTAATTGTTGACTCCTCCAATAACGGAATTACTTCCGTATTGTTTATAAGCAGTCCAAAGCGGGTCAGCACCAACATTGGGGATTCGTTGATGTGTGTCGTAAAAATTATGTGTTGCCAAAGCTAGTTGTTTTAAGTTGTTTGTACATTGCATTCTTCTTGCGGCTTCTCTTGCTGCCTGAACTGCCGGGAGTAAAAGTGCAATCAACACACCGATGATCGCAATGACCACCAGAAGTTCGACCAACGTAAAGCCAAACGGTGAAGAACGAATGAGTTGTAATAAATTTGCGGAAAAGAATTGAGCAAGCAGAGACTTTTCCCTCACAGTTCTTAACTCTTCCCTACATACTGCCCCCCCCCCCTGACTTGCCCAATTTAACATTGAAATTTCC
>JAISBG010000646.1 GCA_031266315.1 Planctomycetaceae bacterium
AACAGGGTACAAGTCGGCTACGCCGACGCGACCTTTCAGCGAAAGGTCGCCCACCTGATGATTGCCTACTTTTAACGAAAATTCCACTGAATAATAACCATTTTTAAATTTTAAAAACAATATGAAAAACTATTTTATTCTTTTTGTATTTGTGTTGCTGTTTCCTTTCATTCTCGGTTGTGGTCATCCGAAAGTAACAGGAACAGTCAAATTCGACGACGGAACACCGTTGACATCAGGAGGTGTTGCGTTTATTAACTTGCCATATCAGGCAACCGGAGCGATTAAGTCCAACGGCAGTTACGAAATGTTCGAACTAAAATTGGGAGACGGTGTTCGACCGGGAACATATCAGGTAACTGTTTCGGCAACAACCGGCGGCGGAAGTGATGGAACTCCGCTTGTTCATTTAGTCGATCCGAAATTTGAAAATCCGTCCACGTCCGGTTTAACTTGCGAAGTTAAAGGAAACACTGTGTTCAATATTACCGTTACCAAACCGACAAAATAATTGTAAGATTTTGTACGCAAATAAAAGGTCAAGGCAATCCCTTCGGTGAAAGGTAGTGTCGGTTGAGTCGTTATTGACACCAAAACAGTGACGCAACCGTTCAGCGAAACTTTTGATAAATATCCCACCTTATGTTGATCTACTTTTAGCGAAAATTCCACTGAATAATTGCGGAAAATTGAGACAATAATTATTTATTCACTGTCGAGGTATTCGCTAAACCAGAGAGCACCGAGCGGCATTCCTTCTTCGACCATACTTCGGACAATCGGGTCGTCGTTGGCACGCCGGACAGTGGCAAAAGCGTCGGAACCTTTGTCAAGAATCCAAACCTCTTTCGGTGTTAACGCATCAACAAGATAAGGTTGATGTGTTGTAATGAAAAATTGAGAACCTTGAACACCGGTACGACCATCACTCCAATGTCTGATTTCGTCAATAAACGCGCCAAGCAATTTGTGATACAACCCGTTTTCCGGTTCTTCAAAACAAATTAACGGCGGCGGTTGCGGGTCGCCGAGTAACAGTAAATAAGCAATCAGTTTGAGCGTTCCGTCCGACATTTGCGACGCGTAAAACGGTTTTTGCAGACCGCGTTCAAAAAACCGGAGAAGAAGTCTGCCGTCTTCCGTCTGAAATGTTTCAATACGTGTAAGACCAAGAACTTTACCAAGAACACGACCTAACATATCGGCAAGTCTGCCTTCGTGTTCACGTTCCCAATATTGTATCACATTCGCCAGATTGTCGCCCGAACACGATAAATGACGTTGCGGTCCCGCCAACGGTGTTGTCCGCGCGGCATCCGGTGAAAAGTAACAAAGATACCAATTGTCCAAAAATTCCCGAAAGGAAACAATGTCAGGGAATTGCGTTAAATTGCCGAGCGTCGAAAGCACCAAACGGCGGCGGTCGGCAAGATGAATATCACTGACCGATCCCGAATCAGGACGAACAACTTTGCCTTCACCATTATTGGCAAAAAAATTCATCGTGTTACGGTTTCCAAATTCGGAACTGATATGCGAAAGTGTTTCCGCGTACACAAACGGAACATTGTAGTCATCTGCCGTAATACAAAGCGTATAAAGCAAATTGCCGTAACGTATCTGAAATTCAATAATCCGGTCGGAACCTTCCGAAGCGATTTTATCGAACCCGCCGCGAGCAATACACGCCTGTTCCGCATCGCTTTTCAGGCAATCCACAATAAAACCGAAAGCATCACAAAGCGTGCTTTTACCGTAACCGTTGCGTCCGATCACAACCGTGATTGGTGTCAACGGTTCGCCGATACTACTGTTTTCGGAATCGGTTGACATTGCCGGAGTGTGAATCGAACCAAGCGAAACATCACGGAGTATCCGATAATTCTTAATGCGAATCCCTTTGATAAATCTCATAACCCTACTCTCCGTTCATAATAAGTTAAGGCAACTTCTAAAAACCTTTATAAGGATTATTTTTTGACAAGATATACATGATTTACTGGATTTTTTTGATTTTATCCTATAAATCTTGTCAAAAAATAGATTTTTAGAAGTTGCTTTAGATTATTTTCTTTTTTAGTGCGGTGATAAATTCAGGAGTTGTTCCGCAGCAACCGCCGATAAAATTGGCTCCGGCTTGAACAAGTAGTTGTGCGGATTCGGCGAATTTTTCCGGTGTTTGGCGGTACACGGTTTTGCCGTCAACTATTTCCGGCAAACCGGCATTGGCTTTCATCCAGATTGGCAAGTCGGTTACGGCTCGCATTCGGCGGCAAATCGGGATAAAACCGTCAATTCCTTGTCCACAGTTTGAACCGACAATATCCGCTCCGGCAACAGTTAATTGTTCAACTGCCTGTTCGGGAGTGGTTCCCATCATGGTTCGGTCTTTGTTTTTGCCGGAATCAAACACCATACATGCCGCCACCGGCAAACCGGTAGTTTTAGCCGCTTTGACTGCAAGAACCGCTTCTGCCGGATCACTCATTGTTTCAACAACAATTCCGTCCGGTTTTTCGAGAGCGATTGCTTGGGCTTGTTCGAGAAACGCCGCATACAAATCGTCTGTAGTAACATTGCCCATCATTAACACGACTCCGCTTGGTCCGATAGAAGCAAAGACTTTTACATTTCCATTCCCCTTTGCTTTTGCTGCGTCAAGAGAAATCCGAACACCAGCCCGATTGATTTCTTCGACTTTATTTTCGTAACCGTGCCGTCCCAATGTGAAACGGGTTGAACCGAACGTGTTGGTCAAAATGACGTTGCTTCCGGCGGCAACATAAGCCTCCGCAACATCTCGGACTTTTTCCGGTTGGGAGAGATTCCAAAGGTCTGGGTGGGCTCCGGTTTCCAAACCGCGAAGTTGAAGTTGTGTTCCCCAACCGCCGTCAAGAAGTAAAGTACCGGATTGGAACCAATCGGAAAGTGATGTATT
>JAISBG010000632.1 GCA_031266315.1 Planctomycetaceae bacterium
TTCCGATGTTTTTTCTTCAATCAAATCAATACCGCGTTCCCGAAGCATCGACGCCGCACTGACAATATTGACATCTTCATTCATCGAAGCGGACATCAAACCAGCAGCAAACGAAGTCGAAATAAGTGACGTGTCTTTCTTGGAAACCTCGCCTTTGTACCGCATTTTGCAGGATTTAATCGTTCCAAGACCGAGTTGCGCCGCCAGAATACCAAGCCGGTAGGCAACATTGAGCGCACCACGATGCGATGCCAATGTCTGGGAATCAAGTGTTCCGAAATTGACCGCTTGCCGGATTGTTCCGTGCGTAAAATAATCAATCAAAAGTTCTACCGCTTCAAGAGCAACATTTGTTTGGGCTTCTTCAGTGCTTGCCCCAAGATGCGGCGTACAAACAACATTCGGTTTGCCGAATAACGGATGTTTCGTGCAGGGTTCTTCCTCGTAAACATCCAACGCCACGCCGCCAAGTTTCCCCGTTTCCAGTCCTTCCACCAAAGCAGCAAGATCGTAAATCCCGCCTCTGGCACAGTTAATGAGTTTTGCACCCGATTTAATGAGTTCGAGTTCTTTTTTGCCGAACAGACCGCGCGTTTGGTCATTCAGCGGCGTGTGGACGGTTAGGAAATCAATTTGCGGCAGCATTTCATGAAAGTTGGTTACCAGCGTGATTCCAAGTTCTCCAGCCCGTTGAGAAGTGAAAAACGGGTCCATCGCAATCACTTTCATATCAAACGCTTTCGCATATCCGGCGACAACATGACCAATACGCCCCATTCCAACAATACCGATTGTTTTTCCGGCAAGTTGATGACCGGTGAAATTTTTGCGGTCCCAACGTCCCTCCACTAAGGTCTGATAAGCCGGTGCGATATTTCGGGACAACGCCAGTAATAAAGCAAATGTTTGTTCGGCGGTTGAAATGGTATTACCGCCGGGTGTGTTCATAACAACAATCCCTTGTTTTGTCGCGGCTTTTGTGTCGATGTTATCAACACCAACACCGGCACGGGCAATCGCTTTGAGTCGGGTATTTCCTTCGAGTGCTTCAGCGGTAATTTTAACACCGCTTCTGGCAATCGCCCCGTCAAATTCGGTCAGGCATTTTTTTAATTCTTCACCTTTCAGACCGATTCGCTCTTCAAATTCAATTTCCGAAGCATTTCGTAATAAATTTTTTCCGTCTTCGGAAATAGGATCAAGTAATACAATTCTAGGCATAGTAATTAAGGTATTATTTAAGTTTAAGCAACTTCTAAAAACCTATTTTTTGACAGGATTTACAAAATTTACAGGATAAAAATCAAATAAAATCCAGTAAATCATGTTTATCTTGTCGAAAAATTGTTTTCGTCGGCGGTTTTTAGAAGTTGCCTTAAAGTTAGGTTTTAGTTTTGGTAAGGGACATGAGGGACAAAAGGAACTTTTTAATCAATAGGGACATGAACAATGAACGCTCTCTCAATTATATTTTTGTTCTTCTAATTTCAGCCAATACAGTCCGATAATTGTTTTAGCGTCTTTGATTTCGCCGTTGGTAATCATATTGAGAGCGTGCGGCAAATCAACAATCAATGTTTCAATTTTTTCACTGTCTTCCATTGCGGTCGGACCGGAAATCAAATCGGTTGCTTTGAAAAGGTACATCTTTTCCTGAACAAAACCGGGAGAAGTGAAAAAAGTGGTAATTAATGTTATCGTTTTTGCGGTGTAACCGGTTTCTTCAATGAGTTCACGGCGAGCGGTTGTTATCGGCAATTCGTTGGGTTCCAGTGTTCCAGCCGGAAGTTCGATAAGTGTTTCATCAACAGCAACTCGGTGTTGCCGAATCAACACGATGCGACCATCATCAAGAACCGGCAACATGACCACCGCTCCGGGATGAACCACAATATGCCGTTCCAACAGCGCACCGCTCCGACCGGTTATTATCTTTTTGACAACTTTGAAAATCCGGCTTGTAAAAAGTGTTTCCATAACAATATTTTGTCAAATGTTTCGTCAAATGTTTTGTGAAATATTACAATAATTCAAATATTTTTACAATAATCCCGCTTGTCGTGTTGTAGGAATGATTACAGAAAACTGTTGTGAAAACGGCAAAGAATTAACGGAATATATCCGCTTCGATATGGTAGGGCAGTTCTCCGTAACGGAATTTAGGATTAACGTACAATTCGCCGCCGATATGAACGGCGCGGGTACGGTACGGAACCTTCAGATCGCCAACGCAGTGAACACTGATCATATCAAACGGATTCTGTTCCGGCGAACAGAATTTACAATGAGCAACAGTTCGAACCAACATGAAATTCTCAATTCCGGCAAGTTGCCGACCCGGATACATAAAACCGCGCAGATAAACTTTCCGATGTTCTTTGGCGATGTCTAAAATATGTTCCGGTAATTTATTTGTTTTCGGGTCGGGACGAAGATCCAAAAAATCAACCGCCGTATAACCGTAAGGAATACTGAAATAATAATTCCGTATTCCCCAACCGGCAGCACCTAACGCCAGTACCAATGAACAAATAATACCCGCCAATGCAAAATTCCGACCCGTGTAATCGAATGGACACGACAGAATCCGGTAAAGTCCGAACAATCCGCAAACCGCTCCAAGTAACGGACAAATCACAAACCAGTTACTCAAAAACATCAAAGGAGTAAAAAGCGAAAAGATAAAGGCAACCACCGCCAACACACTAATCGCTCGATAACCAACCGTAATTCCAGTCGATCCAATCTCCTCCTTTGAAACCGTACTCAATGACTGATCAAATTCTTGTGACATAATTTTATAAAAATAAAACAAAATATACTGTGTTAGAGTGGCATTTGGTATTTTTCAAGTTTCTAAATAATTATTTTCCTGATTGATCCGAAAAACCGAATAGCCCGATAGGGCTTTATTTTCGTAACCGCAGGTCTTTGACCTGCGGTTACAAACCAACGAAACTACTGCCTGAAAGGCAGAATTTTAAGCTGTTGCCGTATTAAGTTCTGCCTTTCAGACAGTAGGCGGTTTGTCGTTACACCGCAGGTCAAAGACCTGCGGTTATGAAAATGAAGCCCTATCGGGCTATTCCGCTTTTTGTACCTATTAAGTAAAAGTAAATAGTCATACAAACTTTTAACAAAAATTACACTGAATCATTATGAAAATACTAATTTTATAACTAACACAGTATAAAACAAGACAAAACGAAACAATATTTGTCTTTCAATTTCCCTTGTGTCGGGAATAAGAAGGATAACCGGTTTCATCACTTTTTTCCTCTATGGAACGGCTTTGGTAAAAAAGGACACATTGATATTGCTTCATAAATTTTTCTTTCAATACGTTAAGTTGGGAGTTCGGCGTCGAAACTTTTGACAATACAATACGGGCATGTAATATCGAACCTTTCAGATTATAACCAAGACTTTCAATTGTTGCCGAAATTTGTTTACACGCATGAGGAAAATCGGAACCTTTCAACTCAATAAAAATCGAATGATAATGTGTTTCTTTATTTATTTCCGTATAATTGAGTAACAAATAATCGCATTTCAATGTATTTTGATCTGAAATCAGACCGCCGTCAATGTGCAGTTTCATAAACTGTTCATTCTGTTTATATTTGTAAATATATTTGGACGCGGTTTTATCCTGACAAACAATCGTTCCGCCTTTGGATTGATAGTTTGTTGTATAATCTTTGTCCAGATGCTGCTTAATAAAATCCTGAAACGACATTATGAATATTTCAAATCAAATAAAGAATCAAATTCACCATTGATAATTTGTGAAACATGATCGATTTCTTCGGTGCTAATCATTTCCAACTCAGGGTCAATAATATTGCGGCAGGTACCGTTTTCCACTATGTAAACCGCCAAACGATTGCCGTCAACCCATAATAACGGATTGATTTTTTCCGCCGTTTCTTTGGGATGATCTTTTCCAAGTTTATGAGCGTACAATAAATTATTGAGTGCTACTAAAATATAAGGACTATGTGTTGTAACGATTACCTGTTGATTTTTCCGGTTCGCAAGCAAGGAAATAAGGTTTGTTATATCGTGTTGTGTTTCAGGAAAAAGATGGGCTTCCGGCTCTTCAATGACGGTGAGGTTTTTATCTTTTGACGAAGTTTCTTTTGTCGGTATTAAAAGTAAAATAATATTTAAAATCCAAAGAACTTCCTGTTGACCGGATGATGCCTCATAAAGTTTCACAAATTGTTTTTCGTTCAAATAAATACGTTCTCCTTCTCTTGTACTGATATATTTACCCTTGAGAATTTTATCGATCAACCGGCAGGCAATTTCAAGACTTTCATGGTTATCTCTTACAATTTTTTTTATTTTTTGTTCTTTAAATTCATCAATATAGATATTAAAGGTTGTTGTTTTTTCTTTAACGAATCTCATAAAATTGCCTGTGAGATAATCAAATCGTCCTTCATTGAAAAGAGGCATATTATCAGTAGGCAAGGACAATATTTGTCTTCCTGCCGGAATAAAACAATGTTCATGATCCGAATTAAAATAACGATAAATTATTAGGAATATTTCAAGACGAAACATTTTTGAAAGTCGTTCTTTACCTTTCGATGTTACTTTCTCAAGATATTTGGAAATTTTTTTGTCAATAACATCTCTAAAGCGTTTGCTCCATTTAATGGACAGATTGGTTGATGATTTTTTCAGGGATATAAACGAATGTTCCGAATCTTTTTCATTATAATTAGGATAAAACCGAACCGTAAAATCATCTTGTAATGCTTCAATATCCCAAAATAAACGAAAGTGATTTCTAATTATTTTTTCAACGAACTCATAAATTCCTTCCACGAACAAATTATTGTAGTCAGCAATCAAATCGCGGTAAGGAAATGGCAATGAGCGGAAACAGTAGAAGAGTTTTGCGATGGTACTTTTTCCGGCGGCGTTGGGACCGACGAAAACCATATAATCGGAAATATCAAGATTAATTTCACGAAGGGGACCGAAATTTTTTATTTCGAGACGCTGTACCATTGCCGGAAATCGTTATGAATTGAAGAAAAAAGGAAAATATTTAT
>JAISBG010000730.1 GCA_031266315.1 Planctomycetaceae bacterium
CCGGACTTAAATCCATCGCGAATAAATGGAACCCGTAAAGCATGAGGAACAATAAAATCAAAGCAACCACATTGCCCGCCTTTTCAATCGGTACAGCAAATTTCACTTTGACCCGCGACATCATTCTGACCAATTCGTTAATAATCAGGAACGTAACAAGAAATATTAACCAGATTGCCACACAATCCGAAAGATAAAGCATTTTCGGAATATTTGTACTAAGTAACGAGGCAAGCGGTTCCCACAAGGCGATTGCCGTCAAAGCGGAAAAGAAAACACTGAACACCGAAAGGATGTTTCCCCAAAATCCTTCTCGCCAACGTGTTCCGAAAATCGCCGCCGCCACCGCAAGCGGAACTCCATAAACAAAAAAACCAAATAATATACTGCGAACATCCATTTTTATAGTTTATAATTTATAATTAATAGTTAATAATTAATGGTTAATAACGTAATTTTTATTTTCTGTTTGCCGGTAATTGAATCATCGGCAATAGAATGTTACATTTTCATGATTCTTGAAAATTCCTCGACGGTTGTTTCTCCTCTGATAAGGAGATGAATTCCTTCGTACAAAAATCCTGTTTGACCTTCTTTTGTAAATTGCTGACGGATTAAAGCGGGGTTCGGATTCGACAGAATCAATTCCCGAACAGAATCCGTCAGAATTAGAAGTTCAAACAACGCCGTTCGTCCGCGATAACCAATTCCGTTACAATTCGGACAAATTCCGCGTTTTCTTTCTTCCGATTCGGGAAGCGGTGTCCGTGTTCGGTAAAACTCTTTCACCTGATCAGGACGAAGACCAAGTTGTTGCAGTAATTGCGGTGCAGGCTGATAAGGTTCTTTACAGGCAGGACACAGTTTGCGAATCAGGCGTTGATTGATCACTCCGTTGAGTCGCGGAATAAATTGCTGAGGCGGAATTTTCGTCGCTAAAAACCGGAAAATCGCTTCAACTCCGTCTTTCGCCCGAACTGTTGTAATAAAAAGTCGGTGCATATCCACTTCCTTACAACAAAGTTGTAACGTCTCCAACGAAGACATATCACGAACAATTAATGCGTGCGGTTCTTTGAATAACGCATCGGGAAGTACCGTTATTGGCGTTTCCCCTTTGGAAGAATCATATCGAGTCAACACAACATTTTCAATCACTTCCGTTGGCGAAGCCGCATCTTCAATATTCACCACATCTCGCGTGAACCGGTCACAAACACGAGCAAACACGTCCATCGAACTTCGTAAACCATTGGCAAGCGGCGCGGAAACTACAAAAATTCCCTGATGGGCATTGAGTTGTTCCATGAGTTTCGTCTGAACTTCCGGTCTCATACCAAGTTCGATAGGATTTTTGAACGGAACCTTCGATGCCGTAAATTGAATCATCACCGCTTCACCGGTTTTCGTTCCTTGCGAAATAAATTCCGCTTCATATTTTCTCTTTTTCTTTCCTCCACCCAATACCGCGACAAATATTCCTGTTTGCCGTGACCGCCGATCATTGGGGTTGACACCGACCAAAAGTTTCGCCGATTCAAGCATTTCTTCCATAGTATCCTTATTTTTTCCTTTATCAATAACACGCGGAATCGGCGCAAGGTCAAGCCAAACGCCGTCAACTTGATGCCGAATCGCGGTTCGTTCCGGTGAGAAATCAAACATCATTGAGGTTGCGTTACTTGTTAAGGCGTCATAAACACTTTCACGGAATAAATTGTAACCCGGCGCGTTTCGCGCAACAATAAGCCGTCCTTGCAGAATTTTCGGATCAATATTTTTTCCAATGGTTTCCATTTCAATGGACGGACCGCTTTCATAAGTTTGACGTTTTTTAACTTTAATTTTTACGCCGATTTTATTCATGGCAACAGCGTAAAGATAAAAAAGATGTTCTCCCGTCAGAACTTTTTCATGAGGCGGTAACGGTTTATTCCGTTTAACGACATAAATCATCACGGGAACAATACACAGCAAAAATGTTGCCGGAAACGCAACCCAAAAAATCGGAACAAAAAAGAATATCGTTCCCAGAACCGTGTACAACATCAAATAAAGAAAATTAAGTGCTTCGCGACTCTCTTTTTTAAGACGTTCCTGATCGGAGTTCATCCAACTGGCACAACCAACCCAAATCAGGAAAACAAAAATATAAAGCGGTAATTTAATGAGACTAATATATCCGCCCGGTCCCCACCAACCGTCTTTGAGAATATCACCGCGTGTTTTTTGTACAGGAACAGCCGCATTACCGCCTGCAACGGCGTCATTTTCGGCGACGGGTGCTTCTCCGGCTGGTGCTGCCGCATTGTTAATTTCGGCGTTGCGTTGCGCAGCCGCTTCACCGAGTTTACCAACCGCACCGCCGCGAGGAGCCGGTTTGTTTGCCGATTGAGCACCGCCAGCATCCATATCCGTTCCAATAGACATCGCCGTACCCGTGTCCATCAGAGTTTGTGCAAACGTTACACCGCCCGAAATCAATAACAAAATTGATAACAAAAAAAACAATCTACCTGCGTTCAGTAAACGAAACGGTAATAAAAAACAAAATGCAGAAATAAAGGAACGATAAATGTTAGGCATAGTTCGTAATGAAAACGTTTTTAAATAACTTCAGTCACAGACTGCTCTTTCCCCCAAAAAACAAATCTTTATTGCAACAATTCATCCGGTTGTCGCTGTTTCGTCCGACAGGGTTTTAATTTTCATGGTGGAATTTTCGTTAAAAGGATAGTAAGGTTTTCCTCTTGGTAAGGGACATGAGGGACAAAAGGAACTTTTTAATCAA
>JAISBG010000032.1 GCA_031266315.1 Planctomycetaceae bacterium
TAGTTTTGGATTTATTTGACGGTCTCTGTTGCCGGTGTTCGCGGTTCGACTGATTGGGGAGCAACATAACGTCCGATAAATAACGGAACTCCGCCGGTATTATCCTGAATCAGGAACAAAAAAGGACGATCCGCACGGAAAATCACCGGAACCGCTTCGAGCATATTCGCACTTTTCGGAACAATATCGGCTCCGCTTCCGGCAACCGCTTCCGTACCTGATTCATCAACACGGATAAATACTTTTTGAATCATCTGATCAACATAAAGTTTTTCAACATTGCTTATACCGGAAAAATCAGCCTTTTGAGAATCAAACACAACACCGGCTCCCAGCGTTGTCAAAACGGATTTCAGATTAATATTTGATTCAATTTCAAAAACCGGTAACGTACATTTGACCCGTTCTAAAATCATTTGATCAGTCAATTCCGTTACGGATACTTCGTTCAATGATTTTTCAATCTGATCCAGCATTGACGTTTCATTTGGTAAAACAATAATCATGGAACAACGGTTTTTCTCATAAGGAAGAGCAACGGCTTGATACAAATCGTTCTTGGCATAATTGAGCCGGAGCGTATTTTGCATCAAAGGAACTTCGGCGGTTTTGTTTTCCGTACAGTGAAACGTTCCTGTTTTCGTTGCCGATTTATTGAACGGAATTGCCCATTTTCCCTGAAAATTCAATGTATTTACCAGAACGAGCCGAGATTGAGAATCAAGTGTTTCAAATAATTTTGTGATCCGGTTTTCTGTTGCAGCAGCAATCCAAGAATTGATTTTTGTACATTCATTGACGGCATTGTTCGTAAAATCCGCTTCCGTAACGTTAAGATTAAACAATGTTTGTAACGTTATCGTGTAGGCGGAACGAACCGGAAATCCCTTTTGAATCCAAATTCCATTGGCGGAAACCAAAGGCAATTCTTTTTCTTTGTCTTTTGGCAGATGAAACCATGTTGTCCGTTTTGATGCTTGTCCCGAAGGAACAAACAGATTTTGGAGAGAGTGCTTGGTTTCTCCTTCCGCTCCGAACATCAACATCTCTCCAAGACAAGACGCTCCATACGGTGATGCCGCCGTATTATTTTCTGTACCGTTTTGATCACGCACTGTTCGATAAAATCCGAACAGAAAATCATTTGCCGGTGATTTTTCCGATTGAATTTCTGTTGTGTTTTTTTCCGGCTGAGTTACCGTTTCACTTTTTATTTCTGCATCGAAAAAGACAGACATTGTAAAAGTTACGGCTGTTAATAATAACAGTATCGTATAAGATTGTTTATTGTTCGACATGGAAAGTCTCCTGTAAATTAAAGGATAGAATCGGATAAATATTGTGTTTCGGTTATTACCAGCCCAACTCAATTGTCGGCGTCATGGTTTTACCGTCCCGTACATTGATCAATTTGACTTGCATTTTTTTTCCAGATGCGTCAACCGCGTCAGAATATTCTTGTTCCGTATTGATCGTTTTACCATTGATTTCCAGAATCACGTCTCCAACTTCCAAGCCGGAACGTTGCGCGGGAGAATCATTGATAATTTCCAACATTCGCACTCCCCCTCCCTGATGAGGTGTCGCACGAACCCCGAAACGATAACCTTTTTTCTCTTCCGTCGATGAATCAGCCGCAACCGGCGGTAACGGTAAATTTTTTCCGGGATAATCAGCAGCAACAATTGTTTGAGACATTTGACCGCTTGATGTATGACCATTCGGATAGAGTTCTTTGAAGGCTTCGTCCACTTTGGGGGCTAATTCTTCGACCAGTTTATTCCAGTCCATTTGGGCGTTGTCCTTATTCACTTTCATCAGGTCAGCCAAAGGATAAGTGAAACACGAACCGCGATTGCCGACTCTTTTATTGTCGCAAAAAGAGTATTCACCAAGTTTGGACGACGTGATATCAACAACTCCTTTACAATAAATAAAAAGAGATTTGAACAACGGAGAGATTTCCTGAGGAAAAACGGTAACTTCACTTTGCCGTTCCTGAACAACGTTATCTACCTGAACGTTACAACAATCCGTCAGCAAGACAGACAAACGCGGAGATTTTTGGATAATATGTTTCAACAATTCAGGTCGATACAAATTGCCGAGACTCAATTGTAAAAACTGCTGTTGTTTTTGACGATCAAAGGCTCCATGTCCCGAATAGTAAAAAACAAGAGTATCTTCATTTGAAATGTCCAACGAATCAACAGTTTTAAGAATATCGGATTCTCGCATTTCTTCTGAAGGAATTGTTACAATATTCAGTTGGGAACACGGGACGTTGGATTCAAATAACTGTTTCACATTCCATTGATCAATTTTTGTAATAGCACCAACACCTCCGCTCGCATTTATATCGGCTGCAATCACAAGATGAATCTTTTGAGCAACCGCTTGTTGTGTACCCGCCGTTACGGCTAAAAGGAACAGGAAAGCAAGGCAAAAATAACCTTGTTGAAAACTTTTTGAATAGGTCATGGGAGTAAACTCCTGTAAAAACGGTTGTAAAAATAAACAGACGAATATTAGAACTAAAAGAAAATCAAAACGACAACGATATTATAATAGAACAAAAATAAATTTTCGGTGTTTCCTTGTTTACTAACGTGTGCAGTTTTGATTAAATATCGATTCAAGAAAATTGGTCAAAAATACTGGTTAAGAAAATTAGTTAAAAATGTTGGAGATATTCAAAAGGGGACGTTTCCGTCCCCTTTCGATCCGGTTTCTCTAAAACCGTTTACCAATGCCAATGGGGACCGCATTTATGGAGCGAGAGTTGAAGTTGACCAACGCCGTTGTCGGAGAAAAGATAAAGAGCAGCGTCATCAATATTCGTGTAACAGGCTCGATAATTAACGAAATTCACATTGGTAACGTTTGTAACATTAACATAGTGATAGACCCGATTGACATATCGGCAATAGTAAACCGGACGGATATAACGCGGATAGGAAATGTAGTAACGAAGCCGCGGGCATTTTACAACACCGTCGTTATATTCTTTATCTGCTAATCCGGCATCATTCATTGCTGAAAATTTCGTAAGAATAGATTCATTGGAAATTTCGGCACCTTTGAAAACTCCTACGGGATTGGTGGCAGCAACGGTAGTATTAACGGTACTTGTGGTATTGCTTGTCGTATTTGTTGTACTTTGAGCAACCACAGTGGCAACCGCAGCGGCTTGCGGAACTTCTGTACGGATTCCTTCCCAGTCTGCTTTGGTAACAACAATCGACATGAATTCGGTATTATGATTTCCGTCCATCTGGAATGCGACCGGCAAACGAGTGTCTTCACCCGGTTTGAGAGGACGAAAACTGGCAGGGAAACGTCCATCAGGATAAGCCCGTTTCGATTGACTGACACCGGGGTAATTCTGATACAGCGTTACATAAACCGGAACAGCAGAGAGAACATGAACGTAAAAAACTTCGTTCGGTGCCCATCGGTAATACTTGGGATTGACGTAACGTCCGTCTGATAATTCGAACCAAACTTTGACGGCATTGGTACAACCGCCGACAACACCGGTACCGCTGGAAAGTGGAACCGAGACGGGAGCAATCACATTAAACTTAGTTGTTCCATCGTCATTTTTGACAACCGCGTCAGGTGCGCTCAAGGTTTTCTTAACATTTTCAGTCAGTTGGGCAAATGCTTTCACCGCCGCATCACGGTCTAAGTCGCCCACATCTTTCGGATCGGGAACATCTTGAGCAAAAAGTGTACTCGCAGTCACGATCAACAAAAAGGAAGCAAAGGTAAGCAGTCGTTTCATTGTCTTGTTCTCCTAAAAAAGTAGAAGTGGTTAATAATTTGCGTCCTTCGGAACGCCTTATACCTTACTCATACCCCTTTAGGTAGAACAACCGACAAAAATATAATAATTATTATTCCGTTGGAGTTTTTGTAATGTTTCAGTGAAAAAAAACGTCCGCCGTGTTGTTACACATTATCCCTTTGCCGCCGTTTATCTGATTCACAGTCGGCTAACGCCGACGCAACAT
>JAISBG010000091.1 GCA_031266315.1 Planctomycetaceae bacterium
CATTGAAAGCGGTATTTGTTACCGCGATGCAAAATTCCCTGACCAATCGGACATTCCGTAGTAATACGTCCATTGTGGATATTAATGTTTCAATTCAACGCTCTGCCGCTGATCAGAAAGAACAACAGAACAATGATCAACATAAACCGTTACAACACTCTGAACGCCGTGATTTTACTAAAGAAGATAAGCGTACCTTAAATCAATCGGAAATACGGCAGGAACAATTGAGCAACGATTATATTCGAAAAGTTGAACGGCATGAGAATCAGCAAACCGAATACAACGAAAAAAACGAACACCGTGATTTGATGACTAACTCGTCAACCAATCATACCGCAACACCTTTTGGAGAAACAGTTTCATTGCTTCCGGCTTCAACAGTTCCAACGGCTTCAGTTTCTGCAACACTGTCAACAACACTATCTGCAACATTGCCGGTATTGTCGGAACTTCCGAATCGGCAATTTACTGTTCTTCCGCAGGAATCGGTTTCTGTTCCAATAACACCGGGAATGATACCGCCTTCGTTTCTTATTGCCGGTTCCAACTCGATTTCTGTTGCAACATCGCCGGAAGTACAACCTGCGGCGTTGACCACTTCCGCCGCGCCGGTTGCAACGTTAGATGCTGTTTCTGTTATGACAATCTTCACCGCTTCAGGACGATTCGGAATCCGCAAAGAGGAAACCGAAGAAAAAAATGTCACAGAAAAGAAAAAAGAAAAAGAGAAAACAAAAGAAAAAAAAGGAATGATTCCATTATTTGTACCGGCTTTTGTTGAAATTACTCCGCCGGTTGCGTACAAAAATCCGCCAACTCACACTTTTTCCGATGTGGAATCGGAATCAAACAATAATTCCATAAAAAAATCCGTACAAAAAATTGCGGGAGAAAACGGTCAAGAATCGAAATCAAAATTGGAAAAATCAGAATCCGAGCAAGAATCGGAATCAGACGAAAATCGAACAAAAACACCATTGGAAAAATGGTTTCGGGAGGATCAACCGGTTGAAAATTCCGTTGCAAAACCGAATGAACCGGAACCATTTGATCAGTTACGATTTATCCAAAGGGTTGCGGCGGCGTGCCGGTCGGCGGCAAATCAAAACGGAACAATCCGAATCAAATTACATCTTGATCAACTTGGAACGTTGACGCTTCGGATCACTTCAAAGTCCAATAAATTGGCAATTCGATTTGAAGTTACCTCATTTTCCGCTGTTCGTCGTCTTCGCGATACTCTTGATGAACTGCACACAACGCTTGCCGAACAAAATATCCTACTCGAACACACTGAAATTGACGTAATTTAATGTTCGGCAACACATCATCATGTAACGGTCTGTGTTAGTTTATGAATTTCATAAACGTTTACATTAACATATATTTCGCCCCGCAAGGGGTAATGCGTAACAACCTGCCCAACGGGATAAATCGCAAACACCATTGCCCTTACAGGGCGATTATTTGTGTGTGTCATTACCCGCCGTGTTATACGGCGAGTTGTTGCATCACCCCTTGGCGAGGCGAAGGAATTGCCTACATCTCACTTAATACCGTTTGCGCAAGCAATTAGCCCATTTCCTAATCTTTGGAGATAGTTATGGTCAATCCGTTTTAATTGCTTTTTCGATGTGTTGAATCACATCGCCAACCGTTGTAATATTTTGGGCATCGGACTCATCAATGTTGATATTAAATTCCTCTTCAAAGGCAATCATCAACTCTGCAAGGTCAAGGGAATCAGCACCAAGATCATTGGCAATATCTGTTTCCGCAGTAATCGTTGCCGCATCCGACCCAAGTTGTCCGGCAATGATATTGATCACTCTTTCTTCTGTTGAAGCCATAAATTTAGTTATTTAGTTAAGTTAATAATAAATAAATCAGTAATTAATAGAGGAACAATTAATAATAAATAACAAATAATAAATTGTGAAATAAAAATACTCGCTTTCGCTATTCACTATATTAATTTATTAATTAATTATAAATTATAATTATTCACTATTAACTACTACCGTATCATTCCACCGTCAATTGTCAGGATTTGTCCTGTTACAAAGGATGCTTCTTCGCTGACAAAATACAAAACAGCATTCGCAACATCTTCGGGACTTCCAAAACGCGCCAAAGGAATACGATTTTTTATTTCAAGTTTCAACGCCGCCGGCAAAACCGCCGTCATATCCGTTTCAATAAAACCCGGAGCAATCGCATTGACCGTAATATTTTTGCCGGCTAATTCTTTGGATACGGTTCGCGTGAAACCAATCAATCCGGCTTTGGATGCGGAATAATTCGCCTGTCCTTTATTACCAATCAATCCGCTAATACTTGCAATATTGATAATCCTTCCTCGTTTGGCGCGTCGCATTGGTTTGGAACACGCCCGTGTCATGAGGAATGGTCCGCGAAGATTGACGCCAATAACATCGTCCCACTCTTCGTCTTTCATGGCTCCAAGCGGCACGTCGCGCGTAATTCCGGCACAATTAACCAGAATGTCAATTCGACCGAATCTCGTCAAAATCTTTTCGACCGTTTGTTCGACATCTTCTGTTACCGAAACGTTGCAAAGATAACCTTCAACCTCTTCCTGAAATTCCAGAGGCACTCCGCCGGTACTTGAATTTCTTTCGTGACAAATTGCTTTCAATGCCGATTGCAATTTTTCAGGATTGGTTCCGATACAAGCGATTTTGGCTTCGCAGGCGGCAAGTGCTTTGGCAATTCCAAGCCCGATTCCGCGAGTTCCTCCGGTAATAACCGCAACACGATCATGTAAATTTATTTTAAGCATCAATAACTCCGTTACATTTAATTTTTCGGTCAATTCGTTTCAATAGTCCCCGAAGAACACGACCGGGTCCGACTTCGTAAAATGTATCAAAACCTTGTTCGAGGAGTTTTCTCATGGAAGTTTCCCAAAGAACAGGGCTAAGAATTTGTTTAACGAGAATTTGTCGAATTTCATCGGGATCATCATGCGGTGCCGCGTCAACATTGCTGATAACCGGAATACGCGGTCGATTCATTGTGGTTTCCGCTAACACCTGAGCCAATATTTCATCGGCAGGTTTCATAATCGGTGTGTGAAACGCTCCGGCAACCGCCAATGGTACCGCGTGAAATTTTCCAGCGGCGGAAAGTTCTCCGATTCGTTCGCAAGCGTCGTTGGTTCCTGAAATGACAATGTTACCGGGACAAAGGATATTAGCAACCTGCAAAATACCATTACCGCGATTTTCATTACAAATTGCTTCGACTTCCGCAAGTTCTTTCCCGATGATACTGACCATACCGCTTGGTGTGGTGTCGGAAGCATCTTGCATTGCCTGCCCTCGCTTTTGAACCAATCGAAGTCCGTCTTCAAACCCGAAAACACCGGAAAAAACCAATGCCGTATATTCACCAAGACTCAAACCGGCAACCGCTTCACAATGTTCAACTATTTCCGGCTCTTTCGTTTTCAAAAACTCCAGAGCCGCAATACTTAACGTAAAAATTGCCGGTTGGCTAATAACAGTGGAATCCAGGTTTTCATCGGGATCTTCAAAACAGATCCGAGCTAAATCGTAACCGAGTGTTGAATTGGCTTGTTCAAAGATTTCTTTTGCGGGAGCAAATTCTTCGACCAAAGTCTTTCCCATCCCGACCAATTGCGCACCTTGTCCAGGAAACAGTAAGGCGATTTTACCCATTGCTTCAATAAGGATAGTTGAATAAAAAAACAAACGTTTCGTTTTATTCTTTAGGAATAACAACTTGGCGTTTCATGTAATAGCCGCATTTTGGACAGACAACATGAGTCGGAATTGCTGTACTGCAATCAGGACAATTTGTCCGTTGAACAAGAGGCTTATGATCATGGGCACGCCGTGAACCACTTCGGGCATTGCTGTGTTTACGTTTTGGAACTGCCATTTTTACACGTGTTAAAAAAAACTTTTTTATTGAAATAAACAATTTCTATAAAATCGATTCCTTTTGAAGCTAAACAAAATGTTTGAATGCACTTCAACCTGTAAACCTTCT
>JAISBG010000118.1 GCA_031266315.1 Planctomycetaceae bacterium
CCTTTCAGCGAAACTTTTGATAAATAGCCCACCTAATAAAAGGTTGCCTACCTAATAGTTGTCCGCCTGATAATCGCTTGTTTCTACTCCCACTCTTTATTCGGTTTTGAAATCTGTTATAATACTGTCCATCTTTGTTTTTCGATGGAACGGCAAACTTAGTAAGTTACTTCAATTTCCCCAAAATGTGTTCGCCCGAAAAATTGGGCAGGAAAGGAACAAAATTCAGAACAATGGACGCCGTATTCGCTCTTTTTAGTGCCGCAACACCCGATCAGGCAACTTCAATTTGGTCAACTGTTGCCACCGTTACCGTCAACATCCTACTCGTCATTCTCGGTATTAACGCCTTGATTATTGTTCACGAATTTGGTCATTTCGCGGTTGCCCGTCTTTGCGGTGTTCGGTGTGAAAAATTTTATATCTGGTTCGATTTTTGGGGACTCAAATTTTTCAAATTCAAATGGGGCAACACCGAATATGGTCTCGGAATGTTCCCGTTGGGCGGTTACGTCAAAATGCTCGGTCAGGAAGACAACCCCGGCGAACTTCGCGCCGAAATGGAACGCGCCAAATTAGCCAACAACCAAACTCCACAACCGGAAACCATCACCGATAATATTCCCTCCGTTCCCGATTCCGATAACGCTTCCAATCATTCCGATTCCGGCAATTCCGTTGCCGAACATTCCGAACCCGCTGATCTCGAAAAACTTAACGAAGCGGTGTTTGCGCCGGACAGTTATCTGGCGAAAAATGTTCCGCAACGTTTGGCGATTATTGTTGCCGGAGTGGTGATGAATTTTTTGTTCGCGATTGTTTGCGCCACCGCCGCCTACATGGTGGGAATCGAAGAAACCGCTCCGGCAATCGGGAGTGTTGTGACCGGTTCGCCCGCGTGGGAAGCCGACCTCCAAACCGGTGATAAAATCATTGCGATTAACGATTCGCCTGCCCATGTTTGGACGGACATCAGTATGGCAATTGTCGGCAACGCCAACGGCGTCAAACTGACCATTGAACGGCAAAATGTTGACAACGTTGACAATAATAACGCCGAACCGCAACAACCCAATAGAATTGAAAAAACAATTGTTCCGCGCAAACGGAAAAATGATTTGGCTCCCACGATTGGCGTGGAAGCGTTGTCGTCTTTGGATCTGGCGTCGGATCTGGAGTCTGCCAAAACCCCAGTGGTCAAGGCTTGGGAAAAATATTATTCAGAAGAAACTCTCCAATTGTTAAAACAGCCGAAATTACAAATCAAATCAATTCAATACGGCGAAAATAACCGGAATGAAAATGTTAAAAATTATGCGGAATACTTGGATAAACAGTTAAGGAGTTTTGACCGACCCATTTCGTGCGGATTGACCAACAAAGAAACCGGCAACAATTTTGATGTTAAGATTCCGGCGATTCCGATGAAGGAGATTGGAGTTCGTTTCAAAATGGGAGCGATTGCGGCGGTGCTTCCCGATTCCGACGCGGCGGCAAAGGGAATCGAAGTGGGCGATTTTATTTTGAGTGTTGACGGAGTTACGGACTTTGACCCGCTGAAACTACCGCAAATCATTTTGCGAAAAGTTAATGAGGACAAAAAATCCGTTCAACTTGTTATTCGCAAAAAAGACGGACAAGAACAAACGATTGACGCCGGATTGAAGCCGGTGCGGATTCTTCCTGAACTTGGGATTCTTTCGATGAAAGACCCGGTTGGCAGTACGGCGTTGGGTTTGGCGTGGAAAGTTGAACCGATTATCGAAGCGGTTACAGACAATTTTTCAAAATCTTCTGAATTTTCCGAAGAAGCAAAACAGTTGCCGGTTGGCGTAAGAGTTACGGCGGTTAAACTGCTGAATGTCCAACCAATTTTCGTGAAAAACTCGTTCAGTGTTACCGATGAGGAAGGAATTCAGTTTCAGAACATCGGGGAACGTGTGGATATTCCGTACATTTTCAGCAAAATATTACAGTTCGCCGTACCGGTGCCGCTCACCGAGAAACAAAAAACAGCCGGTGCCGCCGAAAAAACAATTGCCGTGCGATTACAACTCGAAGACGAAAAAGGAAATACCAAAACGGTTAATCTGCCGGTTTTTGATTCAAAAGACTGGTTCAATACCGATCGCGGTCTTCGGTTGAGTACGGAAAAGTCGGTTATTAAAATCAGCAACTTTGGCGAAGCCCTTACGCTTGGTACAAAAAAGATGATTGACAGTTCCTTTCATATTTATGATACCCTTATTGCGTTGGGCAATGGCAGTGTTTCACCGCGTGCGCTTGGGGGACCGATTGCGATTGTTCAGTTGGCGTACATGTTTGCGGATGGCGGACTTGGTTCATATTTGATGTTCCTCTGCTTGATTGGGGCAAATCTTGCGGTAATCAATATTTTTCCAATGTTACCGTTAGACGGCGGACATGCGGTATTCCTGCTTTACGAAGGAATTTTCCGACGCCCGCCGCACGAACTTATTTTAGTTATTTTGAGTTATCTTGGTTTGTTCCTGATCCTGCTGCTTATGTTCTGGACTCTGTTCCTCGACTTTACCTGTATCCCAAGATTGTAATTTTAAATTAAGGGGCAATAAAAAAATCTGATTCTACCGGATTAGGTGTCCAAGCATTGAAAAGTTCGTTTTAAACACGAGAATTCACGAAAAATCGTGGAAAGAGGTGGGCGATCCTTTCGCTGAAAGGTCGCGCCGGTTGAGTCATAATTTT